>NZ_JCAKNA010000005.1:0-164022 GCF_059515885.1 Acinetobacter sp. FY683
ATTTTTTAATATCAATAATATATAAGACATATCACATTAAAAAAACCAAAAGCACATTGATGCTTTGTGACCATTCTCAACACACTATTATGTTAAAAATAATACAAAAAATTACTATCACTATACCGCCTTATGATTTACTAAATTCACATTACAAAAGGCTTTAAAATTATGAATATATAATGCTGATAAAATATTTTTCTAGATTTAAAAGCCAATGTTCATATATTTTTTATGATTAACGTGTTTGACCACACAATATATTTTAATCCTAAAAAATCATCTACAAGAAACATAACAAATAAATACTAGCTACAAACTAAATATCACATTAAAACCCAAATACTAAACCAGAATAAGGAGTTTAGAATGAGTAATGAAACAAAAATAGTCTCAGCCAATAATGGTGATTCAAATAATAGTGCAAAGCTTGGTTTATTAGCATTAATCGCAATTGTAGTTGGTTCAATGCTCGGTGGTGGGGTATTTAGCTTGCCACAAAATACTGCAGAATCATCTGCTGTTGGTCCAGTCATTATCGCGTGGTTAATTGCAGGCATTGGCATATATTTTATTGCTAACTCATTCCGCTTGTTATCAGATTTAAGACCTGATTTACAAGCTGGTGTTTATATGTATGCTCAAGAAGGATTTGGTTCATTTATTGGGTTTAACGTTGCTTGGGGTTATTGGTTAATGACCTGCTTCGGAAACGTCGCATTTGCAATTATTTTAATGGATGCATTTAATGAGTTTTTCCCTGGTGTCTTTACAGGAGGTAATAACCTAACCTCCATTATTTGTGGTTCAGTTCTTATTTGGGGTTATAACTTTTTAGTACTTTCAGGTACTCGCGTTGCAGGTGCAATTAATACCATTGGTACAATTGCTAAATTAGTTCCTTTAATTCTTTTCGTCCTAATTTTAGGATTCCTGATTAACTACACACAATTATTTAATAACTTCTGGGGAACTGATCCTGCTATTACAGTTAGCAGTACAGATTCCACACCTGTATCACTAATGACACAAATTCTTGCACCAATGACCGTTACACTTTGGGCATTTATTGGTGTTGAAGGCGCCGTTGTACTTTCAGGCAGAGCAAAGAAAAAATCGGATGTAGGTAAAGCAACTTTAATCGGATTTATCCTTGCATTAATTATTTATATTTTACTTTCATTATTACCTTTTGGCGCTATGCCTCAAACAGAACTAGCTCAAGTAGCTAACCCTTCAACTGCAGGTGTTTTACAATCTCTAGTTGGTGACTGGGGCAACTGGCTCATGAGTGTTGGGCTTATCATCTCTGTATTAGCAGGCTGGTTAGCATGGACAATGCTTTGTGCTGAAATTCCAATGGCAGCAGGTCAAAATGGCGCATTTCCAAAAGCATTTGCTAAAACCAATAAAAAACATGCTGCATCTGTATCGTTATGGGTCAGTAGTTTTGTTATGCAAGCAGCAATGTTATTGGTTTATTTTTCAAATAACGCTTGGGAAACGATGTACAACATTAGTGCGTTAATGGTAGTACCCGCTTATTTCACAACAACATTATTCATGGCAAAAATTTGCCTAAATAAACAGTATGATCAATACGCTCAATCAGGTAAAAAACTTGCACTATGGAGCGGAATTCTAGGTGCTTTATTCTGTGCATTTATTTTATATGCTAGTGACTTTAAATATGTTGCTTTAATTCCAGTATTACTGACTTGTGGTCTACCAGTATATATATGGTCTAGAAAAGAAAAGCATGATGGTCAACCAATATTTAATAGTCGAGAAAAATGGTATTTATTGATTTTACTCGGACTAGATTTACTTATTTTACTATTATTTTTCACGACAGATATTTTTAAATAATTGATTTTAGTTGCCTTGATTTATATCAAGGCAACTTATATTCAAAGGACAATCATATGAAAATAAGAAATATTGTAGTAGCTACATGTATCATTGGATTTACATGCCATATATCTGCTGAAGAATTTGTTAAAAATGGTTCTGTAAATTACACCCAAACCTTCTACGGAAACGCCGGTTCTTACAAAACCGCGACATCACACCCTTCTATCACCCTCAGCTATAACTTTGCTCCAAAATGGAATATACAATTAGAGTGGGATAGAACATGGAATATGTACAATTATACAGGAGCTACAAACCAGCAAGATAATAGTTACAGTGCTCCAGAACTTAGCTTAACCAATAATTATGGAACTTTGAGTAATTCCAAAGTGAACTGGTCAACAACATTAACAGCTAAATATGAAAATGATTATGATCATATTGACCAAACATTTATCATGGCACAAACTAGCTTTGATTTTTCAGACTATATTCCTAAAAAGAAATATTTCAATATGACTCAATTGGCAATAATGCCAATGTATTACTACGGCTGGAATACAACTGGTCCATCAGGTCACACCAATACTGCTGTTTTAAGCCTACAAACCGACACACAATTTACCTCTAATCTTTCATGGGCATTTAATGCCTATGGTATTCGCAGTTGGAATCAGGGTAATTCTTTTGTTACCAACCCTAATGATAAAAATGAAACAGCAAATTATTTTATGATTATTTCATATTTAGATTATGGAAAAGAAATTTATAAATTTAATGATAAAGCATCATTAGACTTTAATTTCATAACAGGATTTGATCCTTGGATTTCTTCTAATAAACATACTACTGTTCAACCTTTTCTTGTGGGTGAAGAAATGTATGAATGGTTAAGCCCGACCATTTTAAATGGTACTTATCATAATACTTTTACTTTTTTTGCATTACCTCAAATTGAATTCAATTATGAAGTATCAAAAAACTTATCTCTCAATATGTTTGTTCAAACAAAATATTCAAATCAAATGTGGGGAGATAATGAAAAAGGTTGGAAATTTCAACCCCAAGGTGGTTTTGGTATTACCCATAATTTTTAAAAAAATATTATTAATTCCCAAAAAAATATCAGGTAATAAAATAGTATTACCTGATATTTTATTACTTATCTAAAATCAAAAAACTAAATCACCAATATCCCTTTAAAAAATAATGACAAAACCACCACATCCAAAATTAATAATACTCCAACACTATATTTTTCAAATGTTGTGAATATCTGTTTATTAGATTGTGCTTTCTTAGCCCATATAAACAAAGGTAAACCAAGAGTAAGTAATAATGGTGTTAATGCAACATAACGAATATCACTGGCATACAGCATAAATCCACAAAAAACTATACTAATTACACTTGTGATAATTGCGATAATTCTACCTGTTGTAAAATATTTATTTGCTAACGTAGGATGTACACTCATTTTGAATAAGTATGCAGCCGATGCAAAATAAGCAGGCAAAACAGTAATTGCAGAAATTGCCAATAAAGTTAACCAAGCATTTTTTGAAAAATAAATCAGTAATACCACAGCCTGCATAATAAAACTGCTCACCCATAACGATACAGAAGCAGCTTCATTTTCATTTTTCTTTGCAAATGATTTTGGAAATGTTCCGTCCTTAGCCGCAATCATTGGTACTTCAGCACAAATCATCGTCCATGCCAACCAACTTGCTAAAATTGAAACAAGAACCCCAATATTAATGAGCCATTCTCCCCAATCACCCGTGATAGACTTCAATACCCCTGCTGTCGAGGGTGTGGCAATTTGACTTAATACATGCTGTGACAAAACACCAAATGGTAATATAGAAACTAAGATACAAATACTTAAAGAAATCATAAAACCAATAAAAGTGGCTTTACTAATATCCTTTTTATTTTTCGCTCGATCTGATAATGCTACGGCACTTTCTACACCAATAAAACACCACAATGCGACATCTAGCGGTTCAATGACTTGTTTTACAATAGGTCCCAATTGCCTTGAGCCATCGACCGTCTCTGCTCCCCAGATATTTGTTGTAAACTGTGTCCAACTTAATGAAAAAAGCACGAAAAAAACAAAGATAACTAGTGGAATCATTTTTGCAAATGTGCCAACCAAGTTAATTGATCCAGCAACTTTAGTACCCGACAATACTAAAAAGTTAAACCCCCAAATTAATATTGAAGCACCAATTAAAGATGGAATATTGTTTCCACCCTTAAAATCACCAGGTAAAAAATAATTTAATACGTCCATCACCATAATAGCAAATGCCACATTACTAAACATGGTCATAAACCAATATCCCCAACCTGACATAAATGCGGTAAAGGGTCCAAATCCCTCACGTGCATACATATAAATACCAGAGGGTAAATCCGATCTTACGTTTGATAAAGTCATAAATGTTCTTGCAATGAAGAACATACCAAACCCACAAATTAACCACGCAATAAGAACAGGTGCTAAAGCAGAGTTAGCAGCCATATTTTGAGGTAAACCGTCTACTCCACTTCCAATCATAGAACTGACGACAATTGCAGTTAAAGCTACTAACCCTAATTTTTTTCTACTCTCAGAATCTTTATCAGACATTGCCTGCCTCTCCTTTAATTCTCTTTTTATCTAATTTTTATATGACTTATTAATATTAGCACTCATCAATGAAATTAGCGAACCCATAAAAATAAAATAAATCTTTTTCAGAAATTAATGAATTTAATTTGCATAAAATATAACAACTTAAGCACCACAATAAATCAAAAAACTCCATTTATTTTTTTAATGACTAACACCCTTTATTACACAAAAAAAACTTATTAAATTTAATTTAAAAAATTTTTCTTACGTTAAAATTAAATCAAACATCAATAAAGAATATCTAAATAATTAATTTATTTCAAAATAACACATCAACAAATTTAGCACAGTTCAAAATAAATCTTTTTTAAATAAGAAAATGATTTTATAATTATAAATATGCACTATATTTCCACAGGATTATAATATTCATGGTAGATCAGGCAAACAAACACAAAAATAGCCCAGAGATCTTAAACTCTCCCTCTGAGCCTAACTATTGGTTTCCTTCTGAACCAGATATTGATAATAAAATCGCACAAGGCTTAACTGCATTTTTACCTTTAGATGACGCTTTTTTAAGTATTGCGACTCGATTACATTTGATTTCTAAAGCTCAACATTACATTGATTTGCAATATTATATTTGGGCAGACGATGAGCTTGGACACTTACTTCTTTCTGAGCTTCTTAAAGCCGCTAATCGTGGGATACACATTCGACTACTAATCGATGATCAAAACGGTACTCAACTTGATTCTAGTTTAGAACAACTGGTTACCCACCCAAATTTTTCTATCAAATTTTATAATCCCTATAAATTCAGAAAAGTACGCACAATAGACTTCCTATATCGGGCACTTCAAGTAAACCGTCGTATGCACAATAAACTTATTATTGTAGATGGTGAGATTGCTGTTACAGGTGGACGAAATATTAGCCGTCAGTATTTTGATGCGAGTGATAAATCTGAATTTACTGATTTCGATGTTTTATTTTATGGCTCTACAGTTACAGATGCTAATCAATTATTTCTAAACTTCTGGAACGATGAGTTAAGTTGCCCCGTTGAAAAATATTTAAAATCAGGCTCAGTAATTGGTCTACAACAATTAAATATTAGATATGAGCAAGAAAGTCTCGTAAAAACATCAGATAAAGAAAAACTCTTTCATGCTGAAAAATTACTTAGAGAATATCATTTAGCCAAACACCCCATCCGTTGGGCTAAAGCTCATTTTATTGGTGACACTCCCGACAAAACTCGAAATAAAGCAAAAAAAGAGGATCTTTTATTTACAAAATTTGTAAATATGATGGGCATGCCAAAACAGCATTTCCAACTCGTTTCAGCATATTTCATTCCAACTAACTTCGGTGTAAATCAATTAACGAATATTAAAGAATCACAAGCTAGTGTTCGTATTCTTACCAATTCATATGTAGCCAATAATGTTCCCATTGTGCATGCTTTTTATCAAAAATATAGAAAGAAACTTTTAACTTCCAATATCAAACTTTACGAGTTAAAACCCTTTATTCAACAAAAAAAGCGGACATGGTATGAAGTGATCACTGGCAATGTCATTCCTGCTAAAAACAAAAATAGCTCTTGTTTACATGCCAAGTTTTTTTATATTGATCATAAAGTCTTTATCGGATCATTTAATTTCGACCCAAGATCAACATCTTTAAATACCGAGGTTGGTTTAGTTATTGAATCTGAAAGCTTACAACAAGACATTCATGAATCATTAACTCAATTATTACCGCGTATCGCTTATGAACTAAAACTTAATGAACATGGAAAAATTATTTGGGTTGAACATCAAGATGATGGTAACGTGGTAATTCATGAATATGAACCAGAGACAACTTCATTTCAAAGATTCATGATTAAAGTAACCTCACTCCTACCAATAGAGTGGATAATGTAATAACTTAAGCCTATTGAAGATGCTATGTGATATATCTTTATTATGTAAAGATATATTTTTCTAAAATATTTAAGCTTAATTTCAGTTAGAGTTTTACAGCTTTTTTAAAATAAAAAGGGATCAAGTACTCACTTAGCAAAGTCTTAATATGATAAAAGTAAGTAAGTTTTTGATGTTGGAATAATTAGACACAATTAATCTATTTTAAATTTTATTTTTAAATAAATAAAATGGATTACCTTAATAATGCACAAGCACAATATGAACGAATCTGCATCGCCACACACTAAAAAACAGAAAGGAAAAATTCCTGACAATTGGGTGGGTTGTGAACAATGCGATACGATTAGTCTTAAAGAAACATTGGACAAAAACGAAACTGCATATTGCCCATGCTGTGGAGCATTATTATATCAAAAAGCCAAATCACTACCGTATATTTTAGCTTTGACATTAACAGCACTTATCGTTTTTATCATCGCAAATAGCTTTCCTATTGTGATGGTTGAGCTTCAAGGAATTAGTGTTGAAACAACACTTTTAGGTGCAGTAATTGCGATGTTTAAAATAGACAAAGCTTTTGTTGGTGTTCTTATTTTGATAACTACATTTATTGTTCCTCTCTTAAATATTTGTTTGTTGTTGTATGTTTTAAATACAGTTTCCACTTTAAAACGTCGACCAAAATTTTTAGTTCAAACTATGCGACTCCTTTATCTATTAAAAACATGGGCAATGATTGAAGTATTCCTTATTGGCGTTCTTGTAGCTTTGGTTAAATTGGTTGGTATGGTCGTTGTCGTACCAGGCATTGGATTATGGGCATTTGCTATTTTAAGTGTATTGATGGTCATGATATCTTCAATACAATTACAAAATATTTGGGATGAAATTGATCGGAGTTTATTGAAATGATCAATGAAATAAACGCTCATCAAAAAGAAAAAAACGTAGAACTTAATGACATAACTTATCCGCGAGCAGATGACTTTAATTTACTCATTTGCCCGTGTTGTGGACATTTAAATACACGAACATCTAAAGATAATACTGCAGTAGAAAAATGTACGCGATGCAACATTAAACTGCATCACCGCAAGCCAAATAGTCTCTCGAAAACTTTTGCATTGACCATTGCTGCAAGTATTTTATATATTCCAGCTAATGCTCTGCCAATGACCATTACAGAATCATTATTTGGTACTCAAAAAGATACAATCCTCACAGGAGTGATTTATTTTTGGCAAAGTGGTGACTATTTTGTTGCAGTTGTTATTTTTTGTGCCAGTATTTTTATTCCCTTATTAAAGCTACTCATTTTATACTTTTTAATCTTTGTCATTTTTTTACAGAAAAAACGACATTTACAATTTTCACCTACAACATGTGCCAAACTTTATCGTGTCGTAGAACTTGTAGGTCGATGGTCAATGATTGATGTATTTGTCGTTGCGCTATTAACGGCATTAATACAAATACAGTCACTTGCCACTATTTTTGCAGGCCCAGGGGCTGTCGCGTTTGCAGCCGTGGTGGTTTTAACTTTGTTAGCATCTTTAAGTTTTGAACCTCGCGTAATTTGGGATAATTATTATGCGAATAAAAAAACAGATTAAGAGTAGTAAAAGTGCATGAATTTTGTTCTATTAAACACTGTGCATTCTAATTTTTATTAAACTGACTTGAGAAGATTGGATGATATGTCTGAAAATATAACACCGTCGGAACATGCTGATTCAAATTCACAGGATTCAACAAATCCTGAGCATCAGATTTTGCCTAAACCTAATAAGAAAAAAGGCAAATGGAAAATTTCATTGATTTGGTTAGTGCCAATTATTGCACTTTTGGTTGCACTTTCATTAGCACTTAAAGCTTATTTAAGTATTGGACCGACCATTGAAGTTTCATTTCGTTCAGCAGAGGGCTTAGTTGCAGGTAAAACTGCAGTCCAGTTTCGTCAGGTGAATATTGGTTTAGTCCGTAAAATTAAACTATCTAAAGATTTATCACATGTCATTGCTCAAATTGAGTTAACTAGAGATGCTCAAAATTTTGCCTCAACAGATTCAAAATTTTGGGTCGTTCGCCCACGAATAGGCACAAATGGTATTTCAGGCATTAATACGCTACTTTCTGGTGTTTATATTGAAGTTGAAGGTGGAAAGGTAAATAAGCACAAAACAGAGTTTGTTGGGCTTGAATCCCCTCCTGTCATTTCTTCTGATGTACCAGGTAAGACATTTTTCTTAAACGCGAATGATTTAGGTTCACTCGATATTGGCTCACCAATTTATTATCGTCGTATTAATGTCGGTCAAATAGCTGGATATCAACTTTCCAAAGATGGTACACAAGTTGAATTACAAATCTTTGTAAAAGCTCCTTATGATAAATTTGTGACGAAAAATGTACGCTTCTGGCAAGCAAGTGGTATAGATGTAAGTCTAAATGCCTCTGGATTCAATTTAAAAACACAGTCATTGGCAAGTATTGCCGCTGGAGGAATCGCTTTTGGTTATCCAAAAGGTGTCGTTCCTACAACTCTCGCAACAGACAAAAAAACCTTTACATTATGGGATTCACAAGCTGATGCTTTGAAAAATCCAGATGGTAAAGGCTATCCAATTGTGATGTATTTTGATCAATCACTACGCGGTTTAAGTACAGGCGCCCCAATTGACTTTATGGGTATTGAAATTGGTGATGTCACTTCTATTAATGCAGAGTTTACAGATCAACATAAACAAATACGCATGCGAGTAGATGCCATGATTTATCCATCACGCTTAGCAGATGGTCAAGAATTAAATCCACATGGCGAAATATTTAAATCCTTTATTCAAGAAGGATGGCGTGCGCAAATTCGTACGGGAAATATTTTAACTGGTCAGAACTATATCGCATTTGGTCAATTCCCAAGCGCTAAATATGTCGGATTAAAATTACTTGAAAATGGTAAAACTGAAGTGCCAACTATGCCACCTGAATTAAGTAATCTTCAATCTCAAGTTTCTGTCATTGCAGATAAATTAAGTAAATTCCCATTAAATGAAATTGGCAGTGATGTACGTAAAACATTACAAAGTCTAAATGCAACAATTAACTCTACAGAAAGATTAATCAATCAATTAGATGGCAAAGTTGCACCAGATATGCAGGCAACATTAAATGAATTGCGGAAAACACTTCGTTCTTCAGAATCTATTTTATCGAGCGATGCACCAATGCAACAAGATATACGTCGTGCTGTACAGCAAATCACACGTGCTGCATCATCTGTAGAGCTTATGGCTGACTATATTGAGCAACACCCTGAATCACTCATTCGTGGTAAAAAATCGGAGCCAAAAAATGCAAATTAAGCTTTGTTTTAATCCTACAGATATTCAGAAAAAGGCTAAGACTTATATAAAGGCTTATCAATCCAATAGCTTGCGATTTTTGAGTAAAGCTATGCTCGGGCTTGGAGTTGTCTTGTTGGTAAGCGGATGCAGTCGCTCCGTCGACCCTAACTTTTACAGCCTTACCCCCCAAATGACACCATTGCTCAACTCGAATGTTAAATTAATTCAAGTCATGCCTGTCACATTACCTGAGCGTTTAAATACACCACTAATGGTTCTACAAAAAAATGATGGAAAAACCTACATACTCGATAATCAACGTTGGTCATCTAATTTAAATGATGAACTACAAAGTGTTCTATCTGCGGGATTACAACAAAAACTTGGTGCTATTGATGTTTATAACACAGGACTTACTGGTGGAAAGGTATCGTATCTAATTGCACCTGAGTTTTCTCGGTTTGATATTGTTGAAGATGCCCAGAATCAGAAAACTCATATTGAAGTCATTTCAGCATGGGTTGTTAAGCGCAAAGAACCTGTATCCAACTCACTATCATCCACAGAGACTTCCAGTGACAATCAACAATTAAATTGCCACATGAGTTTCAGTAGTCCTGTTAGTGGGAAATCACAAAATTTTGTGAATATTGTGGCAACGTATCAAGATTCATTAAATCGCGTGGTTGATGCAATTGCGATGTCTACCATCGCTTTAGAAGCAAAAAAAACACCGAAGATAAGTGGGATTGTTTGTTCATCATGAATATTGATTCCACCGCATAAAACTACTAGGCTTCTTAATCAATATATTTTTTGAATAAAGAAGCCTACCCCTAAATTGCTTAAAACAGCTGATTCCCCCTATTCATTCGTATTGACGAATAGAGGTATAATATTCCCATATCCTATGGTTTTTAGTGCTATATAAAGGCATAGCAAAAATAACATTAGGTTTGACTACTTAATTTTGACAATCTCATTATTTCAATACAATAAATATCAACAAATTATACTTTATAACAACTTATTTACAGTTCAATCTTTAAGCGAAATAAAAGGCATGCTAGCATAGGCTTAAATTGAACAACAATAAACCTCTATGTATATAATCACCATACTTACCATATTTTTTATTAGTTTTTTATACACATATTACCGTGGTAAAGAAAAGTTAAAAATATCTCGTCAACTATTTGATCATTCAACTTTTTTTGCACCAATAAATATTTTTATGACAAAGTTTTCAAAACTACCAAACCATCCGTTTTTTGATACTGAGTCATTTCCTGAACTAAAACCTTTAAAAGATAATTGGCAAATAATTCGGGAAGAAGCAATTCAATTGCAGGCGCAAATTAAAGCAACAGATCAAAATAATGATGCAGGTTTCAATACATTTTTTAAACGTGGATGGAAACGTTTTTATCTTAAATGGTATCAAGAAAGCCACCCTTCAGCACAACAACTATGCCCAAAGACAACAGCATTACTTGAAAGCATTCCATCAGTAAAAGCGGCTATGTTCGCTGAATTACCGTCAGGAAGCTATTTAGGTAAACATAGAGATCCGTATGCTGGTTCTGTTCGTTACCATTTAGGCTTAGTAACCCCAAATGATGACCGCTGTTTTATTGAGGTTGATCAAGAACGTTACTCTTGGCGCGATGGTGAAGCAACCTTATTTGATGAAACCTTTGTACATTGGGCTCACAATGATACTGATAAGACTCGAATTATTTTATTTTGTGATATTGAGCGTCCAATGAAATGGGCTTGGGCACAACAATGTAATTATTGGTTTGGTCGTCATGTTATGGCAGCAGCTCGTTCGCCCAATAACGATCAAGACCAGACAGGCTTTATTAATAAAATTTTCAAATATTTTTACGCCATTCATCAATATGGACGGAAAATTAAAGCTGTGAATAGAACTAAATACTACATTTACAAATGGATTATGTTTGCTCTTATTCTTGCTCTTATTTTTATCCCTAGTTTTTTGTAATTTAGTGTATTCACTGACTATTTCTATAAAAAATAAAACTTAAGCCTTAAAAAAAGCATGTGTAGCTAAAACTACACATGCTTTTTTAGTATTATTTTTTAAATCTTTCGCTTAAGAGCAAATTTAATCAGATGAAGTAAAACAAAAAAATGGTGCGCTCAGCGTGCATCTAATTTAAATCATAAATATATGTTTTTAATAAAGTTAAATGCCGTTATTAATTCATGTAACGCAAACTGTAACGCAACAAATAAAATCACCTTTTATTTTTTGCATAAGGGAATCGTATTCACGCCACAAATTTCGGAAATTTAATTTTGGTACCCTCACTAATGAAGGTACCATATCGATATATTCCTCGTTATGGTTATTCAGGCCAAGCATCACTCAATCGTTTTGCATCAATTGCGTGCTTGTCAGCTTGTTCTGCCACGTATTGATATTTTCCAATGCACTCTTTGAGTATGTCACTGTTGGTATTGGCGTACTCAATGATGGTTTCTTTGGTAGCTGTGGACATACGACTTGTGGCTGTATCGATTTTTTTTGACATGCGCTCAATAGTGGACTTAGCGCTATTGCTATCAGTAATGATGTTCTTGAGACTTTCACTGTAATATTTCTCCGCTTCAAGTAATTGCTCTGTCCAAATTTTCTCTTGTTCACGCGCTTCAGCTTTGGCTTTTTCAGTTGCCGCCTGAGCTTCTGCAACTTCTGTTTTGTATTTAGCATCAAGTAATTGATAGTCTGTTTTCCAAGCCGATGCACGCCAAGTTTGTACGCCACCAAAAATAGATAGAATTAAAACTATGGCAAGCAAGGCAATAATGATTGCTTGATAAAACTTATTGATAAAATTCTGAATAAATAGTTTCATTGCGCCCCCATGCATTTACTATGTCGTTCAACTTGTCGGGCCCACACCCCATAGCAGTTGTTAGATCGAATTGAGCAATCACGCTTTGCAACATACTTATATTTAAGTAATGAATCGCAAGCCTGTTTGTATTTCCCTGCTTTTAAGTTCTTTAGCATTGAAGATTGAGACCATGCACCTGTGCCGTACTGATAAGTAAAATCCATGTAAACGTCATATTCAGTCTGTGAAATTGGCACGTTTAAAATGGTTTTATTAAATCGCTGCGCGTCTTTATCTATATGAGCTTTCAGGTATTCAAATGCCTGTTTGCGTGTGATTGCAGGATCAGACATTTTGACTTTGATGCCATTTGGGTAAACCGTGGTACCGTTCCCGATTGTGGGAACATCACCTTTTACTGGAATGATTGGTTTGGGTGTAAATCCCTCCTTTACCGCAGTGGCTTGAACTTGTTGTTCACTTACACCAGATATAAAAAAACCGCCCAATGAGGCGGCTAGTGTTGATCCAATGACGAAATATTTAGTCTTGTTTTGCATTGCACAAACCCTCTAATTTTTTCATTTCTAGTTGATGTAGTGCTTCTTCACGCTGATCTTTGCGTTTTTGAAATTGACGGTTTGAAAGGAAGTTCATTAAGCTAATAAGCAAACCTGCTATACCAATCCCAACACCGATTAAAAACCCCCAATCCCATGTAGCAAACCATGATGCGATTGTGAGGCCTGTACCTGCTGTAGTTGCTATCGGTCCCGAAACATCTGCTACTTGTGTTGCATGCGACATTGCGCCCCCTAAATTTTTGGTAATAAAAAACCCTGCATTTGCAGGGTGGTTAAAAAGTCATACACAATTCCCAAAACACATCAATTTCTAAATCTGTTCTTTTCAACATGTCACGCATAACGCCAATGCTTTGATCATTACGATCAAAATAGCCAGCGTCTTTAAAGCCAAGCATTGTGAGTTCACGTGTGTATTCATCATCAATTAACATAATTTGGGCTTCAATGTCTGATGATTTATAACCATATTCAAGCATTCCACGCATAAATTGATAACGTGTGAGTTTTGGATATTGTGAACGTTTATACGCAAGTTTTTCTTCTTCAGAGCGTGGGTCAATCCAATCTGTGCCGTTCCATTCTGTATGAAAAATCGATAGCTTAGGAGTTTCAATTTGAAGAATTTCATCTTTTGACATCAAGCGATATTCGTTCAAATCAATCCAATCACCAACAACAACCCCATCATCAAAATAACGTATTTCTGACAAATCATTTCTAATAAGCTTTTGCATTAACCAAACTCCGAAGCAATTGTTATATAACCACCACTGTAGACATCGAAGCGGTATGTCCCACCCGCTGGAACAGGAGCTACAACTGTTAAACAACTTGTTGTTGCACCGCCATCGTATTTACCGCCTCCCCAATTCACACCATTTACAATGACAAAGCCTTCCGCATTTTGGTTACCTGTGTCACCAAAAGATACAGAAACGAATATAAGCCTACTCGTTGGATTGGTGTACGTAACACCTGGTACTCTTTCAGTTGTTACTGATCTTACGCTTTGAAAAATACCAAAAGTGTTTTGAAACAACCATTCGAGATTCGTACTTTGAGAATAAACGTTAGCTGCTGTTAAATTTCCGAGAGAATAAGCATCACCTGTATTACCGTTAAACCCCCAGCGATCAACACCGTCCATTGATATTACTAGACGCTTCCCTTTATTTTGAATGCCAAACACACTAACACCTGGATCATCAAGCGCAATACCACCGCCCCACGCTCCACGGACTCTAATCGGGTATGATGGATAATCAAATTCTGAGAGAGCTCTTTTATCTATCCATTGACTTTCTGTATATGTATTTCTTGTGGACAACCCTGCTTTTTCATCTTGCAGTTTTTTACCCTGTTTTGCAGATAAAGGCTTGGTTTCATCATTCGTTGTTAAGTTGTCAATGATTTCACTACGAGCAATCGGGTCTAAGTCAATAACTTCATTAATCTTGCTTGTAATTGAATGAAATAACCAATTGAACCACTGTCTTGCTGGCTTTAAGAGGACTGGAAAACCATCTGTAAGTGTTAAATCATCTGTATTTTTTTGCCCATCCCGAGCAAATTCCTGTAGCTTTTCAATAGGCATGCTTATTCCTCAATAATTAATTTCACACCCGATGGGAGCGGGAAAAATAATTGGACTAAAATCTTGTGTGTGTTGGTAAATTGCGTAGCTAAATTAATAAAGCTAACTGTCATATCTTCGTTATCAATCACCTTGAATTGGTCGTGATTTAGTACAAGTTTAAGAATTTCTTTTGTTTCAATAAGACATCCTGTGCTTTTGTTTTTTAGTATCTTGGCTTTTATTAAACGCCTGAGCATTTCCCCTTTTGGGATTAGACCACCTACCCCTGTTTGTCCAGACTCTCTAAAAAAACCACCCACAAGTGGATCATCCGTCTCACCAAATGTCAGAGAGTTTTCTTGATCAATGAAGCCAAAATATTCCTCGATTGCCGCACCTGGAATCATTAGCGGTGTGCCTGTCCATCTTGCTAGTGTTTCAAGGTATGGATCATCCGCATTATCAACATCGTATTTGGAATTTAGTGTTGCTAGAAAATTAAAAAAGCCCACCATTGGTGAGCTTACTTCTTCTAGCATTTTCATAAATTTTTCTTTATGCCGATGCTGACTCGTAATTAGTTTTGTGTAGTCGTTGACCGATTTCTCATCCATTTACAACCTCAATAGCAATCGAGCTTTCATCTGAGAATGCAACACATCCAAATGGCAATATGTAATCACCTGCAATCTGAACACCATCCACAACAATGGATATACTTTCAATCTCATAAGACGTGCTTTCCTCTGATCCGTAAAGATTGGCTACACCAATGATTTTGTTAATCGTAATTTTATCGCCAATATCTAATGCATTTGTGTATGACGCAAGATTGCTTGCTATTTTTGAACCAGTATCGGAGCTATAAGAGTCTGTAGAAAGTATCTCAACACGGTACGAAATCTGCTTAATTTCAGGTCGATACAACTTAACTATTTTTGAGTCACCATACGGACCAATAACTGTAACGCTTGTGTTGCCATGCCAAGCACAACCCATATTTTTTTTAACCGCCATTAACTCTGCAATTTCTTGAGCATCTCCGCCTGAAACAATAATACACACTGATTTTGGTTGTAATCCATTTACATCAACTTGCGATTCATCATTCTCGAATGCTTTACATCGAGTGACATTATCCAAAGCTAAAATTGCACCACATAATGCATCGGTTTGTGATGATGCAGCGTTTTGCGTTGATAGTGCTTGTCGCTGTCTTAGCTTGGTATCACTTTCAATATCTTGACCCATTGAAGATGATGCAGGATTTGTAACAAACAACCAGCCACGAGTTGGGGTGGTAATAGTTGTAATGCTATTTGTTTGGGAAAATATTGCACCTGCTTGTGATGCCTTAGCTGTAACAGTGATTTGACCATCTGATGGTATTGTCACCAAAGCTGGTAAATTCCACTTACTTCCGCTTTTATCAGATGCAATACCGTTACGAATTGCTGTGCCTGGTGTACCCGTAACTAACAAATCTGCGGTTGAAAATGTCGCTAACGATTGCTTAATGCCGTTAATTTTCACATTCCGTACAAGTGCATCTTTTAGTGCTGTTTTGGGGTTAAATGAGTTATAAACCTGCACACATGCTGAACCAACATTTGCAAACTCTAAAGCTAAAACACCAAGGAATTGACCATCTAAGCTATCAGCTTCCAAGTAAACATCATCACCATAAATAGCGCGATACTTATCTTTTAAATATGCAATGATCTGGTCATACGTTGGTGCCGTCACGCCATTTTCATTCACGATGGGCGCTATTGTTGTAAGTGTCATTCATAGTCCCCTGTAATATCTGCCTGCCCATATATTGTGTTTACAGCCATACTTGCTTGAAGTTTTCGCTTGCTGGAATCAAGTTGACTGCTAAAGTTTTCAATACTTAAAACACCTTGTGTCTCAAGCACTCGTTGCCTTATTGTGAGTTCGTAAAGGTTTGAAGATCGCTTACCTAATACAGCTTGCGACCATCCAGTACCCTCGCTTTTATCTGCAAACCATTCACCAAGCCAAAGTTGCAAGCGTGTATCTATTGCTTGTGCTACAGCTTCAACATTATTGATATGAAAATCATTTAAATTATTACCAAAGCTGTAATCGTTATTCTCATCATGTTTTCTATATCGCATAAAAAAACCATCTTTCGATGGCCCTCATTATTTTGGAATGTTGGTATCACTACCACCTGACTGCACACCGCCATGCTTGTGGTTAAATAAGCTAATTGTCTTAGCCAATACATCGGATAGTGATTTAATAATCCCATCTACAGTTAATGTACTTTTCATTTCTACAGGATGATAAAATACCGACTTTGTACCGATGAAATTAATCACCCCATCAGGCGTGATCTGAATTTTACAGGTATTAGCATCGTTTCTTATTTCAAGACTATCAGTTGAAATTCCGCTAATTTTATTCTTCTGACTTTGCGGTTTAAAGAATGCAAAACCATCTGATAAGTCATGTTTTCGAGTATCGAAAGGATTTTGAATACCGCCTTGTTGCCACCACACATCAATGTTTCGATCCGCAAAACTCACTAAGCATTCGTCACCCTGTTTAATCGGATGAGTAATTGTGAATCCGCCTGCACATGGGAACATTACTGGCACATCAAGAAACATTGGGAGTTCAACCAATTCAATCTCACCGCTTGGTAGATTAATTGGAATCTTAATGGTTGATTGAACATCTACCGTGACTGCATCGGGATTGTACTTAACAACTTCACACGGCAAACAAGTCCAAAGGTTTGTTAGCTCAGCCTGAATCGCATCTTTGATAATTTGCAGTAAATCAGGTGAGCGTTCATTATTGGTTAAAGCCATTTAATCCACCGCTGAAATAGATATACCTGTCGTTGGCACTGCTGCGCCAATTGCTGTGCATGACATAACCGAGTACCAATCATTGCCACGAGTATCGCCATTATGCTCAATCGCTTGAATCACAAAAATACCCTCTGCATTGGACGCTGTTTTAGGATTCTTAAAAACTTGATCCTTGCCTTGTGAATCATAATCAATGTCATATTGCTGACTTTGCAAAGTAGACATATCAATTCGTATTCGCCCCATTCTTTTTAAGCTTGGATTGAGTAGGCATTTTACATTTAAGCCTTCGCTTGTAAGTTCGGGTAATCCGACAATGCCTGTGGTTGGTGTGATAATTTGAATCGGCTCTATTGAATATTTATCTGCATCAATTGATCGAAGAACATCATCCGACCAATCAAAAGTCACATTATTCTCTTTGCCAATTTTTTGGATGTAACCACCCAAAGAACCAAACAATACACGACCTCTTGGGTATGCTTGTTCGCTTAGCTTTACAGTTTCTCCGACATCCATACCACTTTTTTGTGCTTCAGCAATTAAAACTTGTCCCATTTCATCAACTGTGGTTCCTGATGGCACACACTGATTCACAATTACTTCGTTTTGGACTTTATCACCCGATATAGCAAGAACACACAAATAAGTATCTGTTGCATTTTCACGACCACGGCGATATTGAAATACTCGACCCTTAAAGATGGTTTGGAGTGGATCAACCCCATAACTACACTCAATAATTACTGTGGTGTTAAGATTGGAGTTATCTACACCTGCCAATAAATTCATTGTCTTATCTGAAAGATTGTAAATGTAAACTTGTGCTGCTTTAGGCTGAGTTGCAGTTGCTTGGCTTACTTGGAATACACAGCGGAACTCTGATAAATCTAGTGCGGATTCAGCATCCTTATCAACTTGAATTGTTAATCTAAAATTACGTTGCCATTGCAATGTCATTCAAAAGGCTCCCAATATAATTTTATATTCCGACCTAAATCACTAAAAGCTTGAGATTCATCTTTATTTGCATTTAAGGAATAGAAAGCACCTTTTAAAATATGTTGATATTGCCCTAATAAATTAATGCCTTGACACATCAAAAGACTGCCAATTAATACGTTTTCAGAAGTATCAAGCACATCAAAAAACCAAGCATCTATGCGATAAATAAACCGTAATTTGTACTGTTTACCACCAAGAGAAATATTAAATTTCTGATTTTGTGATGTGAGTGGAATTTCATATAAAGCCATAACTCACCTTTTATTTAAGTGGATTTCCAAGAGTGTAAGCACCACCCTGTTCTGCTACTCCTGTGAGCTTGCCTAACATTGATGTTTCTACTGGTTTTGGTTGTACTGTTCCATTATCCGCAACACCTGATGTTTCAGCAGGGTTTGCTTGATTTTCCACAGCAACGACGGTTTGAGAGGTTTTAACAAGAATAATTTTCTTAAAGTGAATCTCAACCATCAATGCATTTTCGCTTGTTAAATCAGTCGTTACAGACAAGGACTTAATTAGCATATTTGTGTATAGCCGCTTGCCTGTCATCACGATCAATGGAACGGCTGAACTTTGAAGTTTCTGCAATGTTTCATAAACAATCACAAGACTTAAATCACCACCGAGCGCAGTATTACCAACCAACCCCTCTAATCTTCCTGCGCTTTCCGACCACCCCACTTTTACTTTTAGCTCTGGTGGTTTTTTGAATGCATGGTCGTTAATTGGTGCACCAACTTCTGTTGGATGTTCTGTGATTTCCATTTCATCTGTGTGCTTTTCTTCAACCGTTACATCTGCGAACAACCCCATGATTGTTCGACCTTGCCCTGCAAGCAATAAAGATCCAACGCTTTCCACACCCGGTATGCTTCCAACATTCCCAAGTGCACTCGATAAAACTGAGGTAATCGTCATTTTTACTTTTCCTTGGGTAATAAAAAACCTCCCGGAGGAGGTTTATTGATTTACAATTATTTTATTTTTCTTTATCACTATCTGTTATTTCTTCTTCAGCTTTTTCATGGCCTATTGTTTTCTGTAAAAACATTATAACAGCCATTGCGATAATCAAGCCCAAGCAAGTACTACTTTGAATTTTCATGCCCAACCATGCAAACCCAAAAGATGCTAGTAGCAACAATACCATTGAAGCAAAAGCAAACCACTGACCTCTTGACTTAATATCTATCTCTCTTGATCTTGCTACATTAAGTGAGTCTTGCTCCCTAATATTTGCTTCATCAACAGATTCAGATCTAGTTAGATTTCTCTCTATAAACTCAAGCTCTTTTCGCTTAACTTCTATTTCAAATTTCTGCTGCTCATGTATAAGATTGAATATTTCACGAGCTGATCCTGGTAGAGTTTTTTCATAAGATTCTAAAAAATCAGGAGGTAGATATGGTGTTTTTATGGATTGAAATGAAGCTTCAACCCTGTGACGTGAATAGTCTTTTTCAATACTTATAGGTGTTACTTTTTGATCGGGGTTTATATCTATATCCAAATTAGGTAGATTTTTAATATCGCCAGTCAATTTTCAACCCTTAATCATTTCGCAATATTATGTTCAAGCTCATAGGTATTTCCTGCTTTCTTCATATATGAACCCACAGTAACCCACGCTGAAGCACTATCAATAGTTGAAACACGAGTATCAACTTTTGGTGTTTTTGCTTCTGAAATAAAATTAGCTTTATGTTTAGTTTGTTTTGGTATCACATTAAAAGCTGAACACATACCTTCAATAAAAGCACTTGTGCGTCTCATGATGTTTCTCCTTAGACAAAAACACCCTATTCATCGGCTGATGCTAGGGTTATCCACAACTATATTGACAATTACATCATATGTCAATGACATTTACCTACCATACCAATGCTTAAATGGCGACCTTTTTTCATAATTATTTTCCTTAAGTATTGATATAATTGATCCTTGGATACATTGTTAATTTTTATTAATTCTTTCATTGCTTAACATAAAATATATATTTACCTTATGTATAAGGATTTAACCATGAAAAAACTACTACTTA
Organism: Acinetobacter sp. FY683; assembly: GCF_059515885.1. Lineage (NCBI taxonomy): Bacteria > Pseudomonadati > Pseudomonadota > Gammaproteobacteria > Moraxellales > Moraxellaceae > Acinetobacter > Acinetobacter sp. FY683. Next base: position 20,690 of record NZ_JCAKNA010000005.1, read on the forward strand.
TCTCAGCTTTATTGTTTAGTGGTGGATATAAAAAAGCACCCTAGGGTGCTTTTTTAACTTTGAACATCCCATCTTCTGCGAGTTTTTGTATTTGATTTAAACACTTACCATCATCAGCAGGCTTATCACCACAGTTGTTGTAAAAATCCTTCAAATTACCTTTTGGCACAGTCTCTACTGCCTCGTATATCTGAGACATTATTGCTGCACCATTATTATTTAGCGTATTAATATCAATGTTATCAAATATCTCCAAAGACACTAAATTATAATATTTTTCCAAGGTTGTGCAGTTTTTTGACCCCAAGGTTATTCCGTTGTAAGCAAATTGATAACAAACGAATTCAAATTGCTGTCCTCGCTTCAACCCTTGGACATCTTCAATATCAAAACCTAAAGCCTCAAATTGATCACCATAACCAGCAACAAAAGATACAATAGGTTTGTTATTTCTATCAGCTTTTACACTGTGGACAACCCCTTTTAATAAGGTTGGAACTTTATTATATTTATTTGATGCGTCATAAATATTCCGATCAAATTCATGAATAATAAGATGTGGGGCATAAAAATCTTTTGAAATTAATTTATCTCGATTTGAGTACGAAGACCAATCTAATAATGAATCCCCACCCTCAACCCATGTTTTCAAATCATTAAAATATAAAAACCTTAAAAGATTATTTTCCATATTATCTTTTGCACAAGCCATTGAAGATATGACTACCAATATCACAGTAAATATAATTTTTTTCATTCAAAATACTCAATTATTTTCTTAAAATTATCATAAATCAAACAACAAACACACCCTTAGCACCCCTTGCCATGATTGCTAAATCATTCTCCTGCTGACGCTTCACGGCGTTAGCGGATTCCATTGGGCTTGATACGCCATTTAATGTCATATCGGTTTTAAAGCTTTGATGGATTGTCAGATTTGAAGCCGTAATGTTTGAGTTGGCAATTTGCGACTTGTGAGGGTTACCACTTGGAACACTTGAGTTTTCAGCAAGCCTTGTCAGGTCTTTGGAGTTGATTGGTAGTGTATTGCTTGTTGATGATGATACGCGCCCAGGTAATGAAATATAATAAGCCTTCGGTTTTTTCCAAGCATCAGCAGATGGTGTGCCATGAACATGAATAGCATTGCCCGCACCATATACTTGACCTGATACCCTAGCTTGTTTCTCCACCTCTTTAACCCATTTTTTGGTATTAGCACTAGCTTCTTTCAAGAAGTTGGGATTCGCATAAGAGATATTATCCCCGACACTAGATGCCTTTCCATTTGCTCTGTCAGCGAGATACTGACGTACAAAAGTCTCCATTTTTTTAGAAACCCTTTTCATTGGCACTTTATCGACACTACCATAAGCACTCTTCCTTGGTGTATTGATATCAGAAAAAGCCCATTCTTGATTTGCAACATCTTTAACAGAACTACCAAATTTTCCTGATGCAACTCGATTTAAGATGGTATCAACAACACCTGCTGCCTGATTTTCAAAGTTTTTACCCTTTAAAGATGGAACAACCTCAGTTGAGGCAACCTTCATAATCCGAACAATATCCTCTTCAGATAACTCTAGTTTTTTACCAGCACCACTAGCCACTCCCTTAACCCCATCATTCACAGCTTTAACAGTACCAACTGTAGCTTCGACAGCCTTCTTCGTAGCATCACCACCTGTGAGCTTTTTAATACCCTCTGCAACCGGTTCAATGATTTTTCGAGAGGTGAAATCAACTACTGAATCATAAGTACCTTCACCTAAACTCCAATCGAGTGCAGCTTTGGTTAAGTTTTGAATCCACTGAATCAACTCTTTAATTTTTTCTACTGCAAAATCAATCTCCTCAGTCCACTTAGACCAATCAATGAGTGATTTTCCACCTTCCTTCCAAGTTCGATAATCATCCCACAGCAAGCCAATTGCAGCAGCTAAAGCTAAAACAATACCTATTGGTGATGCTAGGAATGCTAAACGCAACATTTTAACCAAGCCAATTAGCGACTTTAATGCTGGTATGAACTTAAACAACAGTCCAAATACCTTAATAAAACCTCCAAATACAACTGCTAACATTGCGAAACGCAAACCAACTGCTAAACCTTGCTTAATCTCAGGGTTCAATTGGCTAAAAGCAGATATACCGGCTCTAACAAGTTGATTGAGTAAACGTAAAATAGGGATTAAAGCCTTACCTGCTTGCATCACAATGACTTGAAAGCCTGTCTTTGTCATCATGGTTAAATCACGATACTCAGACATGAACTCATTGCCTGATTTGGCAAGGTCGTCATTCATTCCAAGTTCTTTTTGAATCTTTTGGTATTTCTCCATGTTCGCCATGAATTTACCATCACGCATTGCAAGCAACGTATTTTGGTCGATACCGAGTGAGCTTGCATAAGCATTGGCTTGATATGCAGGCATTTTAGATAAAACACCACTTAGGTCTTTCATCATTTCAACACGGTCACGCATCTCGCCATTTGCGTTACGAGTGCTTACGCCTAGTCCTTGGATTTGGCTTTCATAACCTGGTGAATTACGCATCTTTTCAGCAAGCGATTCAAGTGAACCTATAGCACCCTCTGCACTACCGCCTAATTGAGCGATAGCATTGCCGTATGCATTGATATTAGTAACACTTGCACCAATACGCTGAGAAGAATAATAGAGCTTATCTAGCTCACTTGCTGTTTGTCTTACCGCAACTACCGCACCTGTTGCTAGAGCTAGTAAAGCACCCTTTAATGCTGTTGCTTTTAACTCTAAACCATTCATAGCACCTTGCATTTGATTCAAGCCTGAATTGTCAGTTTTAAATCCTAATGCGACCATGAAGTCACGAATCACACCTGCTTGTGCCATGAGAGTACCTATCTAATTATTAATTTTTTACGAGCATGATTTAACAATTGCTATGGTGAACACTGTTATTAAGCCAGCTAAACTACCAATCACCAGTGAAATTGATTTTCCCCAAGCCATGATGATGGCTACTTTTCCTGTATCTTGTTCACTCATCTTTGCTACTTTTATGTTTCTTATATTCAAGATATGTTTTAAAAAACTGCGGAGACTGCCAGGCAAATATGCAAACAATCACAGCTAGTAACAAAAACACTAATCGCCACATAGAAATATCTGCTGTCATTTTTAGTATTCCATTCAAACCTATGATAAAATCACCCATGTAATATGTTTTCCTCTTGTTCTGCTCTGTTCAACTGGAAACAAAAAAGCCAAGAATTTGCCGTTCTTGGCTTTTTGCTTTTATGGGTTTATTAAACCCAACCTCTTTCATCAAAAGTATTGGAACGAGTTCCAAGCTTTATGCATAAAAAAACCGAGACATTAATTCTCGGTCATTCGTTTGTTAGATTTCATTATTCACAATTGCAGAAATATTTTTACTAGGTCGCATTGTAAAAATCACTTAATACAAGACTATTTCTTACTCTGCTTTTCCTTCTCTTGATGAATTAAATACTCATTATCTGCAATCACATCCAAAGCATCATTCATCAAAGCGATATCAGCTAAATCAAGCTTGCCATTTTTCAATGATTCAAACTTACACATGCCTTTTACACATGGACGCATGAGCCAATCCATACCATCATCAGGCAAATTTTTATAATTTATTCTTGGGCTGTCTTGATGCTCGATGCCTTCGTAAGCAACCCTTGAATAAAATTTCCCAAGTTTGTACGAACCACCGCAACAATAAGTGGCAGGATTTGTCCCATCTCCATGTCATCAAACATGATTGTTTGACCACGGCAAACCACAGCGCCATTACGTTTTACAACAGACAAACACTTATAGGTAATGTAATTCACATCATCCTCAGGCATGTTTGCAAATGCTTCCATGAGTGGCATTAAGGCTTCTGTAAGCGGTTCGAGTTCTGAAATTTCAGCATTATCACCAGCTTCAATTGCTTTCAGTGTTTCATCTAAATCACCTTTAGCAATTTCAGAGATAATTGGCATGATTGTTGGAACAATAGGTGCGATTTTGCGAGATACATGAAGTTGATCGAGCGCATTTAAGCGCCCAACCGTGTAATCATGGCCATTAATATTTAATTTTTCCATGGTTTACCTTTTAACTATATGTGCCAAGCTTAGAATCAATTTTTATAGCATCAAAAATCCATTCAACCGTAGAACCATCTTTTGCATTCGTATAGTCAGGGGCTTTTTTGAATGCACATTTCGTAGCAGTGTAGTTATCACCTGAGCCACTGTGATTCATTGTGATTGTGTTTTTCCCCCACTTTGTTGTCGAGGACTGCTGAATGTTGTAAAGATTCATCAACTTTGCATTTGTTGGTGAGGTTTTGAGTAAACGAATGGTCACTTGACCTGATTTATCACAGTGCAGTGAGTGCATACCCTCACCATCCGCACCAATGGTCATCGTATTCTTATCACCAGCCATTGCGAAGGTAATACCTTCGTCAGCAATCGCAGCACCGTAACCAATATCTACAACACCATCATCACTTGTTAGGGTGCATGCTGTGTCCATAAAACTATAAGCTGTCATGAAATTCCCCTTATCGGTTTACCGAAACAATGACATCAGCGAAATGCGTAGCACCTGCCAATTTTGTTGCAATTTGGAACACTGGCGCTTTACGTGCCTCACGTTCTGATTGTGCTTGACCATTCAAGCTGTTAGCAAAAACATAGTATGCTTTAGTTAGGTAATCACCTGTTTCAAGCGACCCAAAACTATCACCATTCCACTGACCTTCACCCAACAAGCCATTTGTTACACCTTGCTCACATGCACGTTCTAGAACGCCACATTGACGATTCACACCTGCAGGTGTTTGAGGGATTTTGGTTGTGCTCGTGTAGTACAAATTCCAAAGTGCTGTTTCGAGATGATTTTGTAACCAATCCAAACCATGAATCTCATCAAAGAATGAACCATCACACATCACACCTTCTTGAAGGATGGCTGTGTCATTATTGTATTTGGCAAACACGTTACAGTTTTTAGCTGCTAGAGCTTTCGCTTCGCGTGTTTTTAAATCTTCCGCAGCAATACCTGGTAGTTGTTTAAACTTCAGAGTGATTGTTGTGTTTGTGCCCATAAAGTTGACACTAAATGCACGACCAAACATCGATGCTGCAGCGTAAGGATTATCGCTAGAGAAAATTGTGAATGTACGGCGATAGTTTTTGTTTTTAAGCAAATAAGCTGTATCTGTGGTGCTCAACCCATCCAGAGTAGCTTCTTGTTGAGTTGTGTAACCAAACATGCGTACTGGATCAGAAGCTTCAATAATAGCTGCAACCGAATCGGCTTCTTGTGAAGTTAAATCTGCTGCAATAGTTAATCCGTACCATTTAAGCGACTCAAGACACTCATTCACCACTTCAGCAATGGTTTCAGGTGTTTCACTCTCTTTATCCCAATAACCAATGTAAAGTGTGCGAGGTTTTGGAGCTTGACCAAAATAAGCCAAGGCCGCCTGATACTCAGGATCATCAACACCGTAATCATCACCAACTTCGGTAATGCTTGAATACTCACGCATACGTTCAATGGTATCAATGACACCACTTGTTGTGCCTAAAATCAGCAATGAACCAAACGAACGTGGTCCTGCCGCCAAAGCTGCTAGAGAAATACTAACATTGACGACACTGGAAACAGGTAATGTCATTAAAGACTACTCCTAGTTAATTTTAATTTCGAAATCTTGAAAGGTTTTAATCAGGTGGGCTTCTTTGGTTTTTCTACTAAAAACAGCCGTTACATCAAACCGATGAACATATTGCTCGTTGATCTTGTCAGGAGCTGTAAGCACCCTCCCAACCTCAACAAACTTAATCCCATGCTTGGAAACCTGATCCATGTTTTGTGGAATTGCCAAACCATCAATAAACCGCTTTGCATACATCTGGCCATTAGGACCATAGAAAGATAAAAAAACCTCAAGTCGTTCATGGCGAATTGAGGTTTGATTTTCCGATTGCTCGAAGTATGGTCCATCATCAGGTGTTTGGTTTTGAACTGCAAAAGCTACCCAATCTTGAGTGATTTTTGGTATTGATGGTGGTTCAGTTTGAAATCGAGGTCTTACCCACTTACCCAATAGACCAGTTACACCAACAATTAATCCCTGCAAAATATCTTCAAGTAACTGATCATTTGGTACAGCTTCGCCATCAGGCAGCAAATATCCACCTGTTTCAGAAGTATTCATAGTTAGCCTGTGATTGGTTTAATAGTGCAGACTGCTTTAACAAAGCCACGACCGTAATGCAGATTAGGTAAAACCTGAATCACGATATAAGTTTGACCACGCCATACAACCTCATCCGCTTGATGATTTGCATCACCTGCAGTCAAAGCAAAGCGTGTGTGCAAATTGATTGCACCCTTGATGATTGTTCCATCAGGTTGGCGGTCTAAGTTAATACCATTGTTTGTTGTTACAACTGCATTAAACGGATGGTTAGTTTCTGTCTTAATGGGTCGCCCATTATCACCAACATCCACAAGGGTTCGCTTGCAAACCAATCCCTTTTCCATGAAATCAGGGTCTAATAAAACATCACTTACATCTAAGCCTGCCATTACTCACCTGTTTTCTTTATGGCATAGGTTACGGATCGCCTTAATTGACCTGTATCTATTAATGGGTTTATGCCTTTTCGACCTCTTGCAAGTCGCATTTTTTTTGTTACTTCAGATAAAGGCTCAAAGTGACCACTTGTAAAATAAGCGCGTACAGTATTTTGAGCAATCATGCCTGCAGTATTTAAATGACGATTCACCAAAGCAACATTTCCCTTTAAAGCAGCATCAGCCGCCTTGGTAAGATGCATTGCTGTTTGGTCTTGGCAACTTTCAACACCTGGTACCAAAAAAGGTCGAGGTGGTAAATTCATACTTGGTGAGCCTGTTTCTTGAATATAGCCAATTTGAGCATTAGTCATATCCGAATCAGAACGAGCCTCACCGTGTGGAATCCCCACCAAGACCTCTTGTGATGTTAGTGTATCAATTGCTTCAAAGATGGACGCTAATCCACCTCCCGACATTGCGACACTCATAACTGAATACCACCTGCACCAACCATCATCATAAGTTGATAGAATTGAATACCATAGGTCGTTTGGTTCCAATGACCTGCATCGGCATTTAAAACACTCGATACATCCATCGACTTAGAAACACCATCAATAGACTTAGAGGTTTCATTTCCAACAACCTTGCCACCAATGCCACCCACATCAACAAAAGCCATATCACGAGCATATAGCGTCAAATAATGAGCCACATAAAATGTGAGCCCATCATCTAATAAATCATCCCAACGGCTTTCAGGTAACAGCTTGGCTCCAAGTTTTAAATAAAAATTGAATTGCGCTGATGGAAATTGATCCATATCGGCAAACATTGGCATGTTCTGCCGAAAGGTTGATTCATCTAACATTACTTAGCCTTTGTATTTGCTTTAGTTTCTTGCTGAGTTAAATCAAGCTGAGTGTCTGCGCTTTTCTGTTCAGCTTGAGCTTTTTCCAATTCAGCAATTTTTGCAGCATCAGCTTTAGCTTGTTTTTCCAATGCTGTGATTTTTTTAGTTGCTTCATCCGATTGATCTATAAGTGCTTCATGCTCAACCTTTAGAGCATCATAAGCATCTTGTAGTTCTTTGTTAGCAGCATCAGATGCTGTGATTTCTTGTGAATGTTCCTTTACAAACCAATGATCAGCAATTTCGTCCGAAACCTCCTGCAAACCTGCAGGAAGTTTTACTGTTTTTTGCTGACCATGCTCATCTTTACCAAGATTCACTGTGAGTTCTTTTGATAATAAAATTTGAGGCATGGCCTACTCCTTATAGTCCATCAGCGTAGTAAGCAGTTTCAGGGTAAACCCATTCCACTGCACCGATACGACCAAAGTAAGTCGTCAATTGGCGTAAATCACGATATTCAAGTGGGGTGCGCTGTAACGGCACTAATGGCATACGAACACGGTTTTCAGACTGTGTATAAACCATCATACGGTCTTTCCCTGCAACACCGCGCCCAACAGCCCACTTAGAAGGAACAATATCCAAAGGCTTTCCATTTACAGACATTGCAAGGCAGTTGATTTTTAGAAATTCAAGAATTGAAATATTACCAGCATCACTTACAACACGGCTTGTTAACAAACCAAATTGTTGTGGAGGTAAAAGTAATTTGTCAGGACATACCGCAAAACCTGAAGCAACCCAAGCGTTGTTCAACACAAGGTTTACATCATCAAGGATTTGCTGTGGTGTAGCAGTCGCCCAAGAAGCATTGACGTTTGTTGCACCCACTTTGCTTGAGTTGAATAAACCTTCAAGACCCAATTGAGAATCACCGATATAAACCTGCTCATCTACATCCATGTTGTATTTAAGCGTCAGACCTGCATGTTTCTGAGCATCAACAGGACGACCAACCTTTTGAGCAGATTCAAGCTCAGGAAGTGTGAAGCCGATCTGCATAGCCCAAAGTGTTAATGGTGTTGCAGTTTTACCAATGTCTAAAGCAATACCCTGAATAGCATCAGTGTTTTTACCCACCCAAGATTTGCCATTACCAGATGGACCACCTGCAGCGGCAAAAGTAGAATTGGTGAAAGATGAGGTTTCATCAGCAATCGATACATCAGAACGCAAATGAATATCACGCGACCATGTAACCGACGCTAATGGTTCATGCATTGTTTGGTCTAAGCGTTCAAGTTCACCAACTAAAAATGCACCTGAGCTATCAACTGTGCGTTGGTCAAAAGTAAGCATCTGGTCTTTCGTACGCGCACGAACAGGCGACCCCATTGCCACAGCTTGAGCAAGTGTTGATGCAATAAGTAATTTACTCATATCTTATTTTTCCCTAGACATAAAAAAAGACGCTTAAAGCGCCCAGATCTACGTCAATTTAATTTTTAAATGTTGTAAGAAATTTCTACATTGCCTGATGCATCTGCTGTATGCATAAAGATAGCATTCACTTCAATTGTGTTTGCACCATCTGCAACTGCTTCAATACCACCGATAGGCTTAATGTCTGTGCCTGCTGTGATACGTGCGTAAACCTTACCACCTGCTTTTGCTGTACCAGCATTCACTTTTACTGTCATGTAGCCACGGCGTAAAACATCATTAAAGCCTTTCGCTGGTACCGCAACACCCAAAGCATTAGTTGCTGATTGTGTCGGGTATGAGCGAACAATAAGACCATAAACAGCAGTATCACCTGCGCCAAGTGGAGCAAATTTACCGTCAGCATTTAATTTGCCAAACAAGCCAAAACCAGCGAAGCCTGCAACAGCGTCATGAGCTTCAATGGTTGAGTGTGATTTGCGAGATACATCACCTGCAATGCCTGATGGCATGCGGTATAAGAATGCGTTACCCATTATTTTTTACTCCAGAAAGCTTGGTTTTTAGCGTTAATGTCGGCAGGTGTTGGAGCTGAGCGACCAAAATCACGAGTCGTCACACCCGTACGAACACCTTTTAAATTGTTTTGTTGCTTAATAAGCTCAGATGCACCAACGAATGCAGCATCAATTGTGTATGCAGGCAATGCATCAATATTTGCATTAGCACCACCAACGAAAGGACCAATTGTCTTAACACCATCGGCAGTCGCGTAAGCCTGTTTTAAAGCATTACGTTTTGCTGTGTTAGCAACTTTACCAATATCTTTTGATGCCGAATCAAGTGTCGGTAGCTTAAGACCGGGTGCGAGAATTTCAGCGCGAGAGCGCAAGTCTTGAAGTGAATCACCTGTGTAAGTTGTACCCACATCGGCTTTTTCTGCTTTTTCGGCTTCAAGAATGTCGTCTTCGGTTTTTTCAGGATCAATGTCTTCATCGCCTGTTTTACTGTCTTCGTCATCATCTTCAGTTTTCTTTTCAGGATCATCTGAATCTTTGGTTTTTTTCTTTTCCAAAGCCTCAAGACGAGAATCCATTGTTTTCATGAACTGACGCATTTCTTTTTGGAATTGACTATCAGCAGTTTTGCTTTTGCCTTCATCCTCATCGTCATCTTCAGTTTTAAGATCAGGCTCCTGATCTTCCACAGCCTTAGCCAATTTCTCAGCTTCATCTGAATCTTTTGTTTTTACCAAATTACGGATGCGATCCGCAAAACTTAGCTTTTTAGGCATTTGTTTATCTCCAATTGAGCAACGTGAACCACACCGCCCTTTGTCTACTAATGCAACGTGATTACCAATAATGTTGCTCTGTGTGCCCTTGCCTTTGCTAACCTCTGTATAGTCAGCATCGTAGCCAAGAGAAATTTGTACTTTTCCGCCCTGAATCGCCTCAATCGCGTCTTTGTCTTGAACAAGTAAGTCAGCAATCAAGAGATGATCTTCAATACCTTCGCCACGACGAACATTTTGTGCCACGCCTTTTGACAATTCTTTCCAGTTGTCAGGTGTTACCCAATCATCAGGATGATCATTTGTGATTGGCTTGCCTTCAAAACTCGCCATTGTTTGAGAGCTAAATAAATCATCATCACCACGAGTAATAACAATTAAACCTGCATCAGCTGTAACTGGTACTTCACCTTCACCATATAAAAGCGAACCAGTACAAGCCAAAGGAACATCACGACACAGTAAATAACCTTCTGGTGTTATTTCACGTGTTTTCCCAAGCTTTCCAACGGTATAAAAGTTTGACCGGTCTTTAGTTTGCCGATCTTTTGTTTTCTTTTTAAACATGATTCACCTTTAAATAGGCAATAAAAAACCACCTCTCGGTGGTTATTCTTCAGGGATAACTGGTTCGGGATAACATCGGCAATTCCAAATGCAACCTGCATGTGCTCGAATACCTGACTTTTCATCAGCAATTGGTGGGCTATCCCATCTCCAATACTTCCCATTCAATTCTTTATGTCTGTCACGTACATCAGCATCTTCAGCACTTCGCCAAATGTAACCCTCACTTCCAAGCGCTTCCGCTCTTGCTTGGGTGAATATGGTTGACGCTCTTGATACCTCAGTGCGAGCAATTGTATTAGCTCTTGCCTTGGTGACTTGACCTGTCGCCATGATCAGACCTGATATTTCATCAGCTCGACCACCCTCAATGATTGCTCGGATAGATAAATCTTGAATACGTTGTGCGGCTTCAAGTGGTAGCGATGTAATGAGACTGGTTTGCTCAGCAATAAGTTTTTGCATCACCATACCAACATCGGTCTCACGTACCTCTCGACGAACCCCGACAGACATATCTTTTGAATATTCAAGCCATGTACGCTCATCACGTAAAGCAATATCCATAATGATTTTGGATGAAGCGTTCTTCGCCCAAATATCAAGTGAATCAGCATACTGTCTAAGCGCAATTACGATTGCAGGGTAAACAGTCTCATCAGTTACATCAAAACCCTTAACGATTGAATCAATATGGCTGGCAATCTGCCTTAACTGCCTGCCATATTTCTTCTCAACCTTACGCGCTCGGTTCGGTGTGTGTCTCATAAGTTGAGCACCTGCTTCCACCAATGGAGATAAAGCTGAATCAGTATTTTTGGCACTTCAAATAAACTATTCATAACTCTCACCAACTCTCGGCTTCGGTACCTTATCATCTGACGATTCAATGTCATCATCTGTAATACTTGAGTAAATTCCTGTAATTTCACTAGATTGACGTAATTCTTTCATTGCTGCTTGAGTTGAAATTAATCCCTGTTCTTCAGCTTTACAGATAGAATCCGTAATCTTCACGGCGATATCAGCTTTCTGCACATCGTCAATTTGCCACAATGAAGCAAAATCAAAGGTGAATGATTCAGGTAATGGCTTACCAAGCACAGACAATGAAACAACCTGTAAGAGTGTTCCCAATGCTGTACGCATGCGACGTTCTTGTTGTTGGTTGATATTGTCGTAGTAGTTGCTTAAATCCGATTCACCTGTTGCATTCATACCACTTGGTGACTGACCAAATAAACGAACAAGTGGAATTTGTGAAGCACCTGACAACTGTTGACCAAACTGTAATAAAACCGCATCAAGCCCTGCAAAGGAATAAGAATGTGTTGCAAACTCATCATCTGCATCCATGAGAGTTAAGCCCTCATTGGATTGCCATAATCGAATCTGCTCGATCTGCTTTACCAAACCCTCGAAAGCCTTACCACCTGCAGCAATAATTGCTCGTAAGCCTTTTACTTTGTATGTGCGTAAATGAGCTTTATAGACAAGCTGTGCAACACCTGTAGTTGTACTATCAAAAGCCACCAAGCGATCTAATAAACGCTCAATGACTGACTGCCCCCAAAGGTTTTCAGTGATTTTCTGCCAATATGGTAAATCCACACCATCAATGCGAATTACGCGAGAGTAGTGAATCTTTTGGTTAGATAATCCCAATGAATCAGCAATCACATCGTAGTATTTAGGCTTACCAAAATCAGGACCATAATCGGTTACTAAGTCTTGAAGTGTCGGCAATACAAGCCAGCGATCTAAAACCATCAATCCTTTGAATTGATCTTTACCAACCGTATTCACATCAAGTGGAGTACTAACGTCTTGACCATCAATAAGCATGACAGCAATAGCACCACCATAAAGGCGACCCCACTTAATAGTGTTTGTTAGTTCGTTCCAAATCTCTAAGCGATCCATTTCCTGCTGAATAACTTCTGAATCTTTAGGCTCTAAACCACGTAAATTGATACCCTCTCGAGTCATATCCTCAGCAACAACATCAACAACCTGACCAACCAACCAACTTGAGCGATACATAGCTTCAAGCTTTAATCGATCTCGACTGAGAAAATAAAAACCATAAGTTGATTGATCATGCTGGCTTCCTGCGCCCAAGCCGAGTCGTGCAGCAAAGTTTTGAAAACTATCTGCGGTAAAGTTTTTTAAAAGTTTCATTTCTTATCTCGGTTAGAGCCTAGACCAAACACCAGTACCACCACGAGCCATAATGTAACCATCTAGCGAATAACGTAATGCATCGATACCGTGGTTCCATTTATCTACAATGATTGGTAAGACTTCGTCTGTAAGCCTGTCTTTCTTGTATGAGTAGTTTCTAAATTCTTCAAGAATCTTTACGCATCGAGGGTGAACAACAATTCGATCAAACCCTTTAAGGTGGGCAATTCCATCCTCAACCGATCCATGCCACTTTTCAGCAGCGGAAATTGAAAAGCCTTGTCGAACTAAATAACTAATCGTTTCTGGTCGTGAGCAATCACCTTTGATTGGCCATCCTCTTGAGTCAGGAATAGCATCATAAAACTGCGCCATTTCATCTAACTCAACGCCCACGCCAAATGCTTCATATTCAATGTATAAAGTGTTATCAATCGCAAAGGATCGAATCAAGGTACTTGGATCATTTGCAAATCCAAAGTCTGCACCAAAGAATAAGCGCTCGGCAGATTTCCAAAGCTCATCGCTAAATTCATCAACTGCGTATTTATTTCTAAAGATTTGAGCTTCAGACAATTCAAGATAATCACCCTCCCAAATCCAACGATATGTTGAATCATCAAGGTTTTTTTGATCTTGGCGACGTTCAATTTCCAATACATCAGGGAACCAAGGATTGTCGGAGTAATTCATCTCACAACCAATACCAATCAATTCACCTGTCATATCATCAAAAATTTGCTCATGTCTAAAACGCTGACTGGTTGCGCTGTCTCGTCTTTCAGGGTTCCAAGTAATCCAAACCTCTGAATCATCTTCACGAACCGTAGGCAATAACTTGCGCCATGCCATTTCACTTACTGTTTCAGCTTCATCTACCCAGCACAGCAAAATACGTGCTTTAGATTTAATGCTATCTAAGTTGTGCCTTAGACCAGCAAATCCATAGCTCACACGGCGATTCTTGGTACGAATAAAGTTTTCACCCATTTCGTAATAATCATTCAAAAATGGTACTGAGCGTATAGCTTGTTTGATTTCCTCCATTGAGGAATCAGAGAGTGAATTTAAATGCTCACGAGCACCAAGAATCAAACCACTTACACCTGCTTCGGCATACATATAACCCTTGATAGCAGACATAAGAGCAAATGTTCTTGTCTTACCTGAACCACGACCACCCCATGATGATCTATAACGAACACTTGGTGTGCTGAATAACGGTATCAACTTAGGCGGTAATTCAATCTGTACCTTTGACATGTGGTGCCACCAGTTCAATTACAGTAGGCTTGTTAAGTGATTCACCTTTACTTGTATGATCTATCTCTTGCTTCGTCACACGACCATCAGTTTCTTGAAATGCTTGTTTAAGAATATTCTGCTTCATAATTCTATTCTTACCCCAATCGTCATACATTTTTTGCAATTCACGTAATCGGAATGCTTTATTGGCTATTGGGATGTCTTCAACATTTTCTCGAAAGTCTTTACGAGTTTGCTCAAATAAATCTTTTAATTTTTTACTGAGATTACGACCTGCAACCTTGGTTGGATCATAAAGTGCAACCTGTTGCCGTGTGATTTCAATCTTATAATCTTGCTTTACAGCTTCTACTACTTGTTGAGGGGTTTCAAAGCATGCAAGAGACTGAACTATAAACATTTTCACAGGCTCTTTTAGTGCTGCCATAAACACCCCTCTGTATAGCTACGTATAGCAAGGTAGATAAAAATTAAGCCAACTTCAATAAACACGTACCGCATGCATGAGCAATTTTAGCTTTACCAATTGTTGGACCATCATTTGCAAGCTCTACCATTTTTTGAACGTCAGCCGATGCACCGTAACGTTGGATAACACCGTGAAATTCTTCAACATCATGACCACGTAAGAATAATTTAGGCTCACCCATTGAGTTATATTCAAACTCACCTGTTTCTTTATGTTTTTTATGCCCAATGTGATAAAGCTCATGCTCGACCAATGCACAAAAATCAACATCACTCATTATCTGGCATACACGAGCATCCAAAGTAATAATGTATTTAGGCACATCACCAAACCAGTCAATCAATTGAAGTTCTTGCCGATCCTTACGCCAACCACCAACGTTAATCATTACACGTTCAGTTTGTCCTAATACCCGACGATCTTTTGCTTCACATCTTGTATATGCCCATAAAAATGAAATATCGGGAGGCTGAAAAGATAAAAGATGCTCATGATCAGGATTATGTAATTCGCCCCATGGTTCTAAAAATTTTTCTTTTATCCATGGCCATAAATCATTGTTTGCAGGCTCAAAATGAAGCAATCCACCACTTTCAATAAATTCTTCATCTTCTACATCAGTATTTTGACAATCTTGAATAGGTGGATATGGTCGCTTCATTGCAATAACGCCCTTAAGTTTCTTACACGATTCTTAAATTCTGTAATTTTGGAATCAACAACTATCATTTCATCTCTGGTCATTAATCCACGAGATAGGTTTTGGTATTTCTCGATTTCATCTGACAGGGTTTTAATATTCTTCTTCGCTTCTACGATATCAACCATAAAGCACCTATTTAAGTTTTCGCCCTTGTCGAGCATATAAGCGACGTTTCTTTTGGCTTACTCGATTTGGCTTTGATTTATGTATTTTTCGAAAGGTTCTGCGCACAGTTTTTGAAAATTCATCAACACTATTTGCACCAACTTCCATGCTTGAACCGCCAAACCCAAAAGCACCTGCTAATGCAGCAATAACACTTCGTAAACTCATTCGCATACTTACCACCAATCAAAAAAGAAAAAGCCCCACCAATAACTAAGTATTCGATGGGGCTTCATGTGCCGTAATCCGTTCGGCTAGGGCTACCAAACTAATGCTTGGTGGCAAGGGTTTTTCAAACAATAAAATTCAATCTAATCTAAATTTCAGGCAATAAAAAACCCCGAGATTAGTCGGGGCTGGTGATAAATATATGTATCTCTCCCAAAATACACATACAAGCAATACCTTATTCTTATTGCAAACCAATATAACAAACTATCAATCACTTTTAATTAGCAAAAGATATCAATAAAATTCATCTTTCGATAAGCAAAAAAATACCTGCGGTCATGGCTGAGCAGGCATATAAACTTAAATTTTTAAAGCCCACCTTTCGATGAGCTTTTTAACTTTGGTCAAACCGTAATACGACCAGTATAGAAAAACTATACCTTAGTTTCCGTTATTATGGAATACTTATGCGCGCATTTCTTTGTAAGTATTTTTTTTATACTTTTCAATCGCCTTGGATGCTTCATCAATTGCTGATTCAATCGCCAGCGTCATTAGGTTTTCATAAGGTTTCCAAGTTTTTCTGTAATTCTCAGCAGTCATCTGCATAGAATTAATACCTGCATAATGCAATCGACCTTTTGCGGTGTAGTTGTCTTCTAAATCGGGATTCAGGGCAAAATCAATAACCATTCGGGCAATCAAGTAAGCAAGATGTTCTATTTTGATTTGTTCAGGCTGACGCTTTTTATCTAG
Organism: Acinetobacter sp. FY683; assembly: GCF_059515885.1. Taxonomy (NCBI): domain Bacteria; kingdom Pseudomonadati; phylum Pseudomonadota; class Gammaproteobacteria; order Moraxellales; family Moraxellaceae; genus Acinetobacter; species Acinetobacter sp. FY683. The sequence goes on from NZ_JCAKNA010000005.1 coordinate 37,172, forward strand.
AGCAGCATTTTTAATCATAATATCTGCAAGATGCTTACGCACAATCTCGTAATCACTCTCACATTTACCATCAAATACAACAACTGAAGTTACAGACTTAGCTAATTGACTTTCCATTGATGCAATTGCACCTAAACGATCTTGATAGTCCAAAGGTTTCTCTCCTGTACCGTGAACAGAAGGCTCATAATTTGCCGCCTTAGCTGTAATACCAAACATCAACCATTCAAAATTTGAAAACTTTTCCAAAGCAACACTTCCGACATTCATCCCTACACCCCTAATTTCGCCACATAAATAATTAATTTTGGTTCTTTCCCTTTTGGCAACTCTCGAATCGCCAAATCTTTTACTTGTCTATCATCCAAAATCAGACCGCATTTTGATAAAGAATCGAGTATTGGCTTAAGCATGTTGTCTAAGTCCCTTACTTTCGCATCACACGGCGCAAATTGGACGTTTACACTTACTTGACCACCAAACCCCAATGGATTAATAAAACGCTTCATAACAGCCGTAAAATGCTTTGCACGCAGGCTTAATCTTTTCCGCCCTTTCCCTGAATCCAACCAGTAGTTATTCACTGACGGTGGAACAATTTCGATTTCACATTTCAAAAGGTCATTTTCGAACAATCCGTCACTCGCAAAGCCTTTGATTAAATGCGCAGGTATCTTTGGTGCAGGATCAGGATTGCGTTTCTTCTTCGGTGCAGGCTTACCTACACCTTGAAGCTTTCTGACCTCTGCAACGGTCATCCGCATGAATCACCTCGCAAAAACTTATAAAACCGATACCGATTGAGCACATATACATCAAGCTCTGCATTTTCTAAGCACTCCTTTGCCACTCTAATCATTGCAGGCACACCACCAATAAAAATTACCAATGGAGATAACAAGAGGGCTAAAACACGAACTGGAAATCGTATGCGTCTGTAAATATAAATATCGCTATTCTGTGGATCATCTATAACTTCGTAGTAAGTTAAAAACTTAACTCTTTTAAAAAGGTTCTTGTGTTGAGCCATGGTTAGTTTGATTTTTTGTTTACTCACGCTCACCTCGCAAGGCTTTTATGTCATCTTTCAAACAACGGATCATAGCCATTTGCAGGAAATCAAAGTTGCGTCTACGATCTTCTTCCACATAACTAAGATCACCTTCTAGCATGTCCAGTGTTTTAGCGATCCGCTTCTCCAGCTCCTCGATTTTGGCTTGTTGATAACCGATATATCTGCGCTGATTTATGGTTTCTGTATTCAAAGCAATACCAACTTGTTTTGCTTCAGCATATTCAGCATGCTTTTCACTAAAAGCCACATAAGCCATCTGCACTGGCAATACTCGATAAACATCACCATCTTTGCTAAACAAGTTATCACCATGAATGAAACGCATATTTGTGTAGAAGTCTTGATGGATAAACCATTGTTCAAACTCACCCACCGCACACCTCCCCATCAACCCCATACCAAAGTCCATCATCAAAACAATCAGCTAATTCATTCGCTTCTGATCTTGTTTTCACTTGATCAATGAGATGCCAATAACCACCACAGTAATAACCAACACACCAAGTTCTATTAATTCTGCGAACCTTATGCATTCTTGCAAACTGACGTTTAGCCACCGCACACCTCCAATCTTTTACCTGCTTGAATTTCTTGTGGTGTGGCGTGTCTGATTCTAGGGGGCTTCCAGCAAAAACCTTTAAAATCCAACCACACACCACCGTTTTTATAAACACCAAGTACAGTCCATATAATTGTGTTTTTCGGATGTGTTTTTATGACCTTATCCCCAACCTCAAAAATATTATGCTCTCTGCGGTATTGAAGTAGGGCTTTACGTATCATTTCAGCAGTAACCGCAATACAACATTGAAGAACAGAATTTTGTTCTTTTAATTCAAGCTCATGCTTAGATTTTTCATACCCACCCAACTGTTCAATTAAATCAATCTTCATTCGCTTCCCATCCCTGCTCCAACAACAATTCTTCTTCCAAGTCGTGATTTGTCATGATGCACGCTCCTTTCTCATACGCTCAGATCTGCGTAGTGCTGACGCCTTATTGCATGAAAAACAACTTGCAGTACTTGTATATTTAAGTGTTGAGCCACAAGCTCGACATGGTTCACCGTGATAGTGTTTTAAGCCTTTTTCTCTCGCCTCATTTCGTGCGATTACGTTTGGTTTGTTATTTCTAGCGTGGGCACTTGCAACCGATGCAGACATGATTGATCGCATTTTTTTACCAATAACCAAGTTATGCGACTCACCCGAATAACCACGCGGTAATGTTTGAATCACACCACCAGCTTTTAAGAACTTTTCAACTTCAGCGCTCAAAGCTTGCGATTCTATTTGTTTGGTTGTAATGCTCATGATGTACCCCCAACTCTTGAATCTTCTTGAATACCCACAAAACGACAAATATCTAAACGGTCTGCAACTCGCGCAATTCCCTTTTTGCCGTGACGGTTTTTCCCAACAATGATTTCAGTAATGCCTGTAGGCTCATCGTCATTAGGATTTACTACTGGATGTACTAATAAAATTTGGTCTGCATCCTGCTCAATCTGACCTGATTCTTTTAGATCGCTTGGTTTTGGACGCTTACCCTTTTCCGATTCACGATTAAGCTGTGCAAGTGCAATCACAGGACAATCAAACTCTTTCGCCATAGCTTTCAAATCACGGCTAATTGAACTCACTTCCTGATAGCGGTCTTTCTTGCTTGGATCACGTACAAGCTGTAAGTAATCAACGATGATGCAACCTAATTTTTTATAATTGCGCTTTGCTTTACGTGCATACGAGTGAATTTCAGAGATCGTTGGCTTTTGCTTATCCTCAACATGAATCTTTAATTTCCCTAATCGCTCTTGAGCATCCACGAACAAATGTGTTTCGTTTTCAAGTTCAGCATTATGAATATGCGAGAAAGGAATCTGTGATACAGCAGAGATACAACGGTTAGTGAATGTCTCAACATCCATTTCAGCAGATACAACCAATACAGCCTCTTGGAACTGCATAGCTGTTTGAATCGCTACCATTTGAGCCAAAGTAGATTTACCTGAACCAGGACGACCACCTATCACACAAAAGTGACCTTTCTGGATCGTTCCGACCAAGTTATCCAAATGAGGAAGGTTGAACTTCACACCTACAAATTGCTTAGTTGCTTTCGCTTGTGCTTTTTGAATCAGTTGTTCACCTGAGCGCTTCACTGCTTCTTCAAATGTAAAACTTGTTTTTTCAGCCTTATCGCTTGTTGATCCTTGGCTTAGAATGTTTTCCGCAGCGTTATGAATATCAGTAACCGATAAGTCTTTAGCGACTTCCTGAATACTGCGACCCATCACTTCGACTTCACGATGGTTTTTAAACTTCACCAACTCAGCAACATAGCTTTCAAGGTTGTAAAAACTTGATGGAGCTTCTGCCATCATCTGCATAAGGTATTCAGTTGCATCGAATAATGTATTTTCTTGATTGAGTTGTTGTTCAACCATCAAAACATCATAAGGCTTGTTTTTATCAGCAAGGCTTACAATTGCTTTGTAAATATCCTGATGCTTGTTTGCATGAAAACAATCTGTTGTTAAGTCACCCATTACAGTTTCATAAGAATTTTGAACTGTCATCAGTGCTGCTAATACACATTGCTCGATTGAGATATTGTGAATATTGCTCATTACCAATCCCCCATGACCGCAGTGAAGTTTTGAGGGATGGTTGGTTGTTTTGCTTGTGGATTTTCTAATTGCTCAATCTGGCTGTTTGCTTCTGACCAATTCCAAGTAGCCTTAAAAGATTCCCAGCCTTTGAACACGATTATTTGAAATACACGCTCATTTGAAAGTTGTGCTTCAGTCGCTTGGTTGAAGATGATCTTCAAAGAACGCTCAGTAATGGTTTTACGTTTCTTGTTTTTAAGATCAATAAACTCTTGAGCTGTTTGTTCAGATACATCATTTTCAATTAAGAATTTCTTAGGAGAGAATTTGTGTGCTTTAGGAGCGTCAGCACCTAAATTAATATCTGTAGTATTCTCTGTAGTATTCTCTGTATTAGATTGCAGGTTTTGTGCATTCTTGTTTGCAGGTTTAGCACATTCTAGTTTGTAGGTTTCCTGCATTCTAGTTTGTAAGTTTCCTGCAAACTGTGAAGAATCAAGGCTTTCAGAGTATTCAATCAATGCTTTATATAGGTTTTCACGTTCAACGCAAAAGAAAACTCGACACGGAACACCCTGCTTTTTCTCTTTAATGAAATTAAGCTCTAGTAGTTTTTTACGAGCATTTTCTTGCTCGGTTCTTGTTAGCCCTGTTTCCTGAGTCCACTCAGTTTGGGTCTTATAAATCCACCCATCTGCATCTTTAGTGCGAGCAGTCCAGTACACCAACTGAGAAAGCATTAGTGCACCATTGATTCCACAACCAATAAATACATAATGTTTATTAAAAGCGATTGGTTGATCGTTCATAGCTTCAATTAATCTGATCATTGAAATTGATTGATTCATGCATCACCTCGCATGAAAACAAGTAAGTCGTGCTTTGCTTTCGCAGTATTCGACATGTTTTCCAAATTAGGAGCTTTAATGCTCGCTCTAAGAGCTATTTCCAAAAGTTGGATTTTTTGAGCAAGTAATCGCTCTTGATATGTAGGCTTTTTCAAGCTTCCTCCAAGTTGTTCACTTGGTTTTATTTGTGTTAGAGTATTCATGTTCAATTCCTACCGTATTTTGAACGAACGACCACTTCTAGTTCGCGCTGAAAGTGGTTTTTTAATATCCTAATTTTTCTTTCTGACCACTGATTTCGTCATGGAATAAATCATCCACAGACTCAATTCGACTCATCCAGCTTTTTGACATCACAAGCAGAGCCTCTACTCGCGACTTATCAATGCTTTGATATTCTTTAGGGACAATCTTCAAACCAAGGCAACTCAATAGCTCGCAAAGAGTTTCAATTTCCGTCAAACCATTGGTTTTCTTATCGTTTTTCATTCGGGATACAGTGCTTGGATCAACACCAATTTGTGTTGCAATCTCACTGTTGTTTCCTGTTGCAAGGGCTTGCAATATTCTTGAAACGTCATTTCTAGCGCTTGCAGACAATTCAATAGATACTTTGCTCATGGTTACTCTCCTAGGCGGTTAAAGCTTGAAGATTAGCTTTAACCATTCCGTTTGTTTTAAGTTGCAATAGAGCTTGGGTTTCAACACAAATCCCCTTTTTTCGCCACTTACTAACAGCACCCTTGGTATATCCAATTTTGCGAGCAAGCTCGGTATCTGTCTTGGTCCCGTAATGCTGTTTTAATTCATCAACAGTCATGGTCTACCTTTGTAAACTAATAGTTTCCATTAGTAAACCATAAGTTTATCCACAAATCAATAGAGCTGTTTACTATAGGAAACATTAGAAGGGGATTTTTATGGCCACTATTAGCGACAGAATTATTCAAAGAATGAAAGATCTTAAAGTTCGTCAGGTTGATATTGTTGAAGCAACTGGAGCAACTAAGGGTGCTGTTTCTAAATGGGTTGCAGGAACCAATGTACCTAAAGCAGAATTCCTGCCTGCTTTGTCATCTATTTTAAAAGCATCACAAACGTGGTTGCTAACTGGTGAGCAAGCAAATAATTTCAACATGCAAGAGTTCATGCATAAACATAAGTTAAATACAAAAAATGAATCCTCATTTGATACTCAGGATATTCAATCCCCATTTATTGTTGATTATGAAGATGATGGTCAATTTATTTGGATAGATGTTGTCGAGGCTAATTTTTCATGTGGAACAGGTGAATCAATTGAGTTTCACTTTGATGTTATTAATGGAAAACAGCCATTCCTCCCCAACTTTTTCTATAAAAAAGGAATTGATGCAAAAAATGTAAAAATTATAAAAGCCAAAGGCGACAGCATGGATGATTTTATTCACGATGGAGATTTAGTTGGGATTGATATGTCTCAGACTGAAATTATAGATGGTGAAATTTATGCCTTCTATTTTGAAGGTGAAGGCATGATTAAACAAATATTTAAAGAAGAAGGTGGAAAACTAACACTTCATAGTCTTAATCCTAAATATAGAGATCGTGAAGTTTCAGAACAAAATGGCTTAAATTTTAAAATTATGGGCCGTCAATTTTGGCGAGCTGGGTAATTAAAGCCCAAAAGAAAAGAGAAAATAATGATAGCAACACTCAACAAATCCAAAACTGCACTCACAATTAATCGCCAAGAATTTAAATTAGCTTTAGAAAAAATCAGTGCAGGGATTGATAAGCAGATAGCCCAACTTAAGAAGGCTAAACAAGGGTATGACGCTAAGGAAATGGCGCAAGAGACCATCAATGAGTTGAATATCTTTGAAGCAATTATAGAGGGATTTAACGAAGCAGAAGGCACTAGTTTAAAGCTAGCAGACATCACCAACCTTGAAACGGCTCAAGGATGGATTGATGAGTTTTTGGAGAAGTATTCTGGGGATTGATTGGGTAAACACCCCCACTTTGTGGGGTTTTATTCACTTAAGACGTACTTACTATAAATTCAATCAAGGTGAATACTTTGAAACAAATATTTCTAGCACTTATTACAATCACGCTTATCACTTCCGCTCACGCCAAAAGAGTAACTTGCAAAAGCTTTACGACCCAACAAGAAGCACAAAAATACTATGAGCAACGCAAAAAGTCAGGTCAATCTGGTTGGAAAAGTTTAGATCGTGATGGGGATGGAAAGGCATGTGATTGCCTTCCAGGTGGTAATGGAAAGCATTGTCCTAAATCTAAAAAATAATTAGGAAAATTAAATGTCAGAAAAAATTATATTAACAGATATATCTATCGATGATGTTATTGATTTTAGAAGTTGTTCTCATTTTAAAAACATCTTAAACATAAAACCCAATATCCCAGATAGAAAGGGATTGACTTGTGATTCCTATCTATACGATGTGACTATTTTATTTATTTCTACGACCGTGCCTAGTGTTGTGCTTAATTTGTTGAGCAGCTGGATATATGACAAATACAAAGAAAATAGAATAAAGAAACCAATGATAAATGGTATCGAAATAGATATAGAAAACATTACTCCCGAAGAAATCCTTGCCATATTTACTAAAGATAAGCATGTTGACCCACGTGAAGATGATGCCTAATAAGAATCGTTTTTTATTAGTTATTTTGTGCATTGTAATACTACCTCTTTTAAAAAACGCTAGACGCTAACCAAACCCAAACAAAGGAGAGAATTTTGGATAGAAATCTTCAAAATAAAATATTAACTCTTGCGAATAACGCTCATCCTGAGTCAATCGCACCAAATAAACAGAATGGCTTGAGTCTGCTAGATAAAAAATCATTAGCTTCGACTCTCATATACCTAGAAGAGCTTGGCTTAATTAAGCCAAGCTCTGTAATCGTTAGTGGTGGTAGTTATCAGTTCCAGTCTATTGATATAACGTATAAAGGGCAGGATTTTTTAGCTGATGATGGTGGTTTATCTGCGATACTAAATGTCGTCACAGTTAGATTTGAAACCGAAACATTAAAAGCTATTCTTAATACTAAAATCAACCAATCGGATTTAAGCCAAGAGCAAAAGCAGTCAATGACTCTTGCACTCGAAGAGCTTCCTGCCGAGTCCATAAAACACCTGACCATGAAACTACTGGATGAGTGTGTTGATAATCTACCGGGTGCAATGACTCTAATTGGAACGTGGTTGAATTCTTTCTAATAAATTTTAAATACATATTTCCACCATCAAGAAGAAATATATCTGAATCTATTTCCATCTCAGTATAAATGCCGGGATGCTTACCATTTAAATGAAAACTTAAACATTTTAATTGATTCATAAAAATACCTTAACTGTGAACCCGACACAGTCCTTACAAGAGATCGGGTGGAGAAGAAAATGGATATGATATCTGTTCACTCAAGTGCAATAAGTGCTATTGGATATGATGTGAATACACGACAACTTGGGGTAAAGTTTCATAACAATCCTATTGTGTATACTTTTTACAATGTTCCTTTTCAGGTATACAACGAATTAATGGCATCTCCATCTAAGGGTTTTTACTACCACCAACACATCGAGGGGAACTACAGAGGTTAATACCTAGGATATTTGCAATTTTATTAGTCTTCTCTAGGTATTCCTTGTGATTAATTCGCCAATGCATTTCATCTGGCTGAGCGTTCACATCATCTGTGGTGATGGTATTGTGACTTGAGCTTAATGCTAATTGAATATCTATCAGCATTTCTCGAATATCTTCCAATTCTAGTTTGGTTACATCCATAACAAACTCCATCCAACCCACCCAGTGTGGGTTTTCTTTTGTCTATTAAAGCATAAAAGTTTCCATAATTAAAAATAAGTTTCCTTTTGGCGACTTTATTATTGACAATAAGGTTTCCTTTGGTAAACTAAACCTCGTAAACAACAAAAAAGCACACCGACCTTGGAAATCATGTGTGCTTTGCAAATTTTGCGAGGTAAGTATGAAACAGAACACCCCTAATGGTCAAGAGATCAAATCTCTACAAGAGAACCATAACGAATTTCTAGTTGTGATTAAAGATGCATTCGGTTTCTTAGCTATCACAGCAATCTTCTTCTTTTTATCACTTGTGTTCTTCAAGGGTATGACTGATGAACCACGTCCGCCAGTGGCGGTTGAGCGAGGTGTGAAATGAATGCATCTACCAAATTCGCTGAATTCCTCAGCCGTGAACCAAATGGTGATATGCGTATGCGCCTTGGTCACACAGTTTATGTTCAAAAAGGCTTTAAGTTTTACACGGAAGTAAACGGTGAATTAATCCGTATTCCTCTTGAAACATTGGTTGCTAAATCTTGGATTCAAAGAAACTTTGAAGCTGAAAAAGCATTTCAGCGTCGCAAACAATTAGCAATCGATCTTCAACGATCTCATATCCCTTCTCGCGAACGTAAAGCTTATAAACGTCGTATGGGTTGGGTTGGCGCTCACTAAGGGGAATCATCATGGCTTTAAATATTATTACTCCTGCTCAAATCATAACTGTAAATGCAATTAAGCTTTATTTTTATGGTGATCCAGGCATGTATAAAACCACGCTTGGTATGACTGGAAATAAAGCACTCATTATTGATGCTGACAAGGGTGCATATCGAACTGGTGCTAATCGTCGTGCAGATGTTGTTGTTGCTGAACGCTGGAATGATATTGCAAATATAACTACAGAAGATTTGGAAGGCTACCAAACTGTTGTTTTTGACACTATTGGGCGTGTGCTTGATTTAATTAAAGCTCACCTTGCTAATGATAGAAAGAATACAAAAGGTGATGGTTCTCTCAAACTCAATGTGCAAGGCGTTGCTAACACAATGTTTAGTACCTTTGTTAATAAAATCATTACAAGTGGTCGTGATGTAGTTTTCATTGCTCATGCCACCGAAGATAAAAATGACAATCTAACGCTTATTCGTCCAGACCTTGGTGGTAAAAATCGTCAAGAAATCTATCGACTATGCGATGCAATGGCTTACCTATGTTTGGAAACAAATAACCAAGGTAAACAGCAACGTGTTTTAAAGTTTAGCTCTCAAGAAGGTTATCACTCTAAAGATGCTGGTGCTCTTGGTGATGTTCCAGTACCTGATTTGCGCTTAAGTCAAAACAGTAACTTTCTAGGCAATTTGATAGATAGTGTTAAGGAAACATTAAACACAATGACACCTGAACAACAGGAGGTTCAGAAATTAAAACTAGAGTGGGAACAATGGGAAAAGTCATGCATGGAAGCTAAATTTCCTAGCGATTTTAATGCTCTTATATCTGAGCTTAAACAAGAACATCCAAACTTTAAAAACATGTGGGATTGCATGAAGCACTATGCATATCAACTCAATTTCACATACAACAAACAAAGTACCAAGTGGATTGAAATTGAAATTGTTTCATCAACGATTTCAGAACAGCAACGCGACGAACTACAAGATCTATTAGCTCAACATGGTATCGATGTGATGACGTTCTGTGAAAACAATGGAGTTGACAGCCTAATAAGTATCGAAGCTCAACATTTTGAAGCCGTTAAAGCTGATGTAATCAAACAAGGACAAGGGAAAGCTGTTGCATGAACACAGTAATTTTAGATACAGAAACTCATTCCATAAATGGTTATCCAATCGAAATCGCTTATGCACCCTGCTCTTTTGAGCAAGGTGTATTGGTGGTAAATCAAGACTTGGTATTTGATGAATACTTCTCTTGTCCTGAACCAATCTCTTTAGGTGCCATGGCTGTTCATCACATTTTGGCAAGTGATATTGCTGAAAAGCCAAGTTATGAATCTTTCCGCTTACCGTCGGGTGTGGAATTTATGATTGGCCATAATATCGATTATGACATTCAAGCAGTAAAGCTTTGTGATTCTTCACTCAATGTAAAAGGTATATGCACATTAGCCTTGGCTCGTATGGTTTGGAAAAATTTAGACTCTCATACGCTTGGTGCTTTGTATTACCACGTTATGGAAGATCAAGAGACTGCACGTAAACATCTTCGCCATGCACACAATGCAAAAGCCGACATCTATTTTACTGGTGTGATTTTACAAGCTCTTGTTTCTGATCTAGGCATTAAAGATATGAACTCTCTTTATTTAATGTCTGAATCTGCTCGAATCCCAAAAGTTATCGGATTTGGTAAGCATAAAGGTACCGCATTAAAGGACTTAGATAAAAGCTATGTGACTTGGCTACTTAAACAAGACAACGTAGACAAATATTTGCGCAAAGCATTGGAGGCACTATGAACACTCCTAAATTATACATCTGGACATATAAGGCAAAAGTTCAAGGCGGTCGTGGTTTTATCCGTGGCCGTGTTGAGGCTCCAAACGGCTTTCAAGCTGAACAGGCAATTAAACGTAACAACCTAATGGTTGATGCAGTTTTAAACGTGAAAATTGATCGTTCTGTGAATGCTCGTTTGTATGCTTTTGAACCGTGGCAGGAGCTTGCAGCATGACACAAAAACGAATTATTAAAAGTAAGAACGCCTTAGGTTTAAAAATTTGGCTTGGATATCTTGGCTACAAAATCACAAGTTTGGCAGGTCAAGGCTTCACAGCTCGTCTTGAAGATAAAGCACTTCAAAAGAAGATTAAGAAGCAACATCACTATGTATTGGTGACGGATGCTTTGGGTGGTAATAGTGCGGCTCATGAATTAGGTGCTGAATATGAAATGCACCTGCGTAGTCCTGAAATCACAGATGAAACACAAAACAAATTAATGAAATTGGCGAAGGTGGCTTAAATGAGCTTTGAATACATAAACAAGTCATACGGTGTGAATGCCTGCCTTGGTCGTCGAGTTATTGTTGATAGCGAAGCTGGTGTAATTATTGGTGCTAATGGTGCTCATCTTAAAGTTAATTTTGATAACACAAAAGCAAGCGATTATTCGTATTGCCACCCAACATGGAGGGTTGAATACCTTGGAATGGGTAAGATTCGAAAATTAACACAAGGACAAAAGCGGTATCAAGAATATCTAGATGCTGACACTTGTTGCACATTTGCCGAGTGGTTAGGCGTAGACAAAGCATCAAAAGAACGTCGTGAATGGCTTAAACAATATGAGGTGGCGTGATGGATATTCAAAGACAGGCTTTTGGAACAATACCTGAAATTGCAGAGCTTTATGCGGTGTGCAAGAAAAGAGACTTAACCATATCAGAGCGTGAATTTTTAAAAGGTGCTCGATGTGCTTGGCAACAAGCCCAAAAAGTGGCTGTGCCTGAGGGGGTTGTGGTTGTGCCGAGAGAGCCAACTTATGAAATGGTTTTAAAGGCATCATCTTCTGATGATATTCATGAGATGCAATTGATAGCAGAACAGTACAAAGCCATGATCGAAGCACAGGAGCAAGTGGGATGAGCACAAGAAAAATTAAATCCGCTCTAAATAAAAAAGGCATTCCATTTATTAAAATTGAATGGGTTCGTGGCAATTCTGAATGTGAAAGTGAGTGGTTTATTGAATTCACTGAAGGTACAAAGCGTGATTTGCTTGAAGCTTCAAAAAAAGATGGTGAAGGCGAATTAACTAAAGATAATTTTAGTTATCCAGGTGGTAATTCTGAATGCGTCATGGAATTCATAGATGAGCTGCCTAGTTTAAAAGGAGCCAACAAATGACTGAATATAAAATTGGCGACACTATTACAGCAAAATTCACCCCTGCTTTTCAGGACGAAACTGTTGTCGTTGGTGTGATTCGTGAGTTCAAGGGTGAAATGATTTGCTGTAATCAGGTTGGTACAAACAAACCTTTCTTCTGTCTTGCTGAAGAAGTGATAAAGGAAAAGATTAATGACTGAAATTCAAAAAAACATTGCTGTAGCGAATTTCATCATTGATGAGCTTCATAAAGATAAGCCGTTTGTTTTGAAGTTGGATGTTGAGCAGCGTACATCATTCTTTCAGTTAGTGGATGGCTTAAAAAAAGATTTAAAAATTAACGTCCGTGCCCATGGCTGTGATGTTTTGATTGAAGATAGTGTGGCAGATCAGATTTACCACATGCTTTCTTCTTATATCGCAAAGCATGATTTGCCTGAAAGTGTGGTTGAGAGTTTGGGAGAAGTTTCATGAAAGTTGCGAAATTTATTGCTTATAAGGGTTGGGATTGGGCCAAAGAATTAACAATAAAACATGAAAATTGCTATATGCCTAAGACTTTTAATTATTGGTCAAACAAATTGCAAGACTTTGTTTTATGTACGAAATACGCTTCATTTGAGATGAGTGAACTCAAGCAATACGTTGACGCTTGGGAGTTAACGCAAGTTCATGGTTTAGAGCAATCGAAAGAAATTGTTAAAAATGCTCCAAGCGATGATCATTTTTATTCTTGGACTCTTGGTAATTCAGGTGTTAAAGACAAAACGGTGAATATTGGTAAGCTTAGAAAGGCCATCACCCTAGTTGGGGAAGTGGAAAGTTTAAAGGAGGAAGGTTGATGAGCAAAGAAGCCTTGCACGGAGAAGAAGACCGTCTTTTAAAAACAAGTGAAGTTTCTGAAATGGTTGGTATGACACGTGTAACAATTTCAAAATCAATGGAGCTTGGTCAATTCCCTGAACCTGATTGGACAAGCCCTAGCGGTTATAAACATTGGTGGAAATCAACAATTTATAGTCACTTTAATAAAAAAACAGCCCTCGCATCATGAGGGCTTCTTTTCTTCAAAGGTAATATTTTTGGAGGATGCATATTGAGTTTTTAGCTCATCACAATAATCAGACCACCTTTGCATCATCGCTTTACGCTTATCCAGATGTTTGGTTCGGTTGTATGCCCTACCATGCATATCTCTTACTTGATGGGCAAGCTGTTGCTCAATAATATCAAGCGGAAATTCTAAAATTTCATCTAATAAAGTACGCGCAATCGCTCGAAAGCCATGCCCTGTCATATCTTCTTTACTGTACCCCATGCGACGAAGTGCCATATTTATAGACATATCAGAGATGGGCCTATTTTTGTCGGAACGTGATGGAAATACAAAATCAGAATTGTTTGTAAAATTATAAGCTTCTTTCAGGATTACTAATGCTTGTGTAGATAATGGAACTATATGATCAAGCCCAGTTTTTGAAGATGTTTTAGATGGCGTGTATGACCAAGTTGCATTTTCAAAATCAATATCTGACCATTTAGCATTACGAAGCTCACCGATACGAACAAAAACCAATGGTGCGAGTTGTAACGCAAATTTTACGTGCACAAGTTGCGATTCATAATTATCAATGTCAAAAAGCAATCGCGCAAAATCAAATGGATCTGTTAGTGCTGGGTAGTGGTTTTTTTCTCTTTGTGTGATTGTGCCTGACAAGTCTTGAGCTATATCCCTATCACATAATCCCATTTTTACCGCAAAACGAAATACTTGCGATGCTTTTGATCGAATACGCATTGCTGATTCAATAAAGCCTTTGTTTTCATCTTTTTCAATAACTTTTGCTAAATCTCTTGGTGTTATATCAGAAATAGGCATATTTCCAAGATCACGATAAAGTTTCTCAAAAATACGGTCATTCCTAATTACTGTTGCTGCAGCCAATCTCTGTTTGCTTTTAAATAATTCTGATACAGATTTGAAAGTTGCCTGCTGTTTTAGTCTTTCTTTTTCCTCTACGCCCTGCTTTTCAGATTGTGGGTCTTTGCCTTCAGTTAATAAAGCACGAAATTGATCACGATATTCGCGTGCTTTCGCTAATGAAATTTGCGGATAAGCACCTATCGACATTGTGTTTCTTTTTTTTGTGACTGGTCGCGTGTAATCGAAACGCCACATAATTGAGCCATTTTTGCGAATTAGAAGATTCAATCCTGCACCATCTGACAATCGAACGTCTGTTTTTAAGCCATTGGGATTGTTAGATTTTATATCTCGGAGGAATGCTTTTATTTTGCTGTCAGTAAGCGAAATTACTTGTTTTGGCATTTTTTGCGTTACACCTATGAGTACAAATTCATTCTGTAACGCAACCTGTAATGCATCAATGCGTTACAACTTTGAATTACTTTAAACAACTTTATACAGGTTTTTTATTCTAAACCCAAGGTGAACAACAAGTTTATACAGCTTTTTGCAAGTTTTAATATAGTAAATGGTGCGCTCAGCGGGACTCGAACCCACGCCACAGGCTTCGGAGACCTGTACTCTATCCAGTTGAGCTATGAGCGCGCGACGCACATCATAACAAAAAAAATCAAAAGATAAAGCAACTATATAGATAGCCCCCAATTTACTGCTTACTGTTTATACAATGTTCACATAATACAACGCAGTATTTCATTCTTCATCTTGGTTTCTGAATCAAGATCACTCACAATATGCTTAATACTGACCAAGTGAGAAATATATGTCTGATGCATTAGTGCTTAAAGACCTATCTAAAACCTATAAAAATGGGTTTCAGGCATTAAAAGGTGTAAATCTAACTGTACCTGAAGGTGAATTTTATGCACTTTTAGGGCCTAATGGTGCGGGTAAATCAACGACTATTAGCATTATTAGTTCTTTAACAAAGAAAACATCAGGCACAGTAGAAATTTTTGGTCACAATTTAGATACGCATCCATCTCAAGCCAAACAATGTTTAGGGATCGTACCTCAAGAATTCAACTTTGGTCATTTTGAAAAAACCTTTGATATTTTAGTTACTCAAGCAGGTTACTACGGCATTCCTAAAAAAACAGCCGAACAACGAGCTGAAGAATATTTAGAAAAATTAGGCCTATGGGATAAACGTGCAGTCCAAGCACGTATGCTCTCTGGCGGTATGAAACGTCGTCTTATGATTGCCCGTGCCATGATGCATAATCCTAAACTGCTTATTTTAGATGAACCTACTGCTGGTGTAGATATTGAATTAAGACGTTCAATGTGGGATTTCCTCACAGAAATGAATGACAAAGGCACATCTATTATTCTTACCACACATTATTTAGAAGAAGCTGAAATGTTGTGCCGTCAAATTGCCATTATTGACCGTGGTATGATTAAAGAAGATACCTCTATGAAGAACTTCTTAAATCAACTCAATGAAGAATCATTTATTTTTGATTTAACACAACCTATTCAAGCCCCAACTTTAGATATTATTGGTGTGCGTTTTAATTTAATCGATCCACTAACACTTGAAGTCACAATGGATAAAGCTCATAGCTTAAATGATCTATTCCAGTTACTAGAGTCGCAATGTATTCAGGTTCGTAGTATGCGTAATAAATCGAATCGTCTTGAAGAACTATTTGTCAAAATGGTCGAAAAAAATCTTGATGGAGCAGCGCAATAATGAATTTCACTCAACTTAGAGTTGCGCTTTATACGCTTGTCCATAAAGAAATTCGACGCTTTATGCGTATTTGGCCACAAACGCTGTTACCACCTGCTATTACCATGAGCCTTTATTTTGTTATTTTCGGAAACTTAGTGGGTTCACGAATTGGGCAAATGGGCGGCTTTAGCTATATGCAGTTTATTGTACCCGGCTTAATTATGATGGCTGTAATCACCAATAGTTATTCCAACGTATCTTCCAGCTTCTTTAGTGCAAAGTTTCAAAAAAGTATTGAAGAGCTGATCATGAGCCCTGTTCCTCTACATGCCATTTTATGGGGCTATGTATTAGGTGGTGTGTGTCGTGGTGTTCTCGTTGGTATTATTGTAACGGCAATGAGTTTATTTTTTACTGACCTTTATATTACCAATTGGTTTGTAACTATATATACAGTACTAATCACTTCATTTTTATTTGCATTAGGTGGTTTCATTAACGCTGTTTATGCCAAATCATTTGATGATATTTCAATTATTCCAACCTTTGTTCTTACACCACTTACCTACTTAGGTGGCGTATTTTATGCTATTTCGGCACTTAGTCCATTTTGGCAAAATTTATCTTTAATTAACCCTATTGTGTATATGGTCAATGCATTTCGCTACGGTATTTTGGGTCATAGCGATGTCAATGTTGGACTATCTTTAACAGTTATTACTTTATTCTGTGCAGTGCTATACGGCATTGCATACTATTTACTTTCTCGTGGTTCAGGAATGCGTGAATAATGAGCGTAGAAAAATCTTTATTAGGTAAAGACACTAATTACCCAACAGAATATCAACCCGATATTTTATTTCCAATCTCTCGTGAACAAGCACGTGAGTCTTATAGTCATATCAATCATATTCGTCAGGGTAAAGATTGGTGGCATGTATTTGAAATTTCATGGCTCAATGCACATGGAATTCCACAAGTTGCTATTGGTCGTTTAACACTGCCTGCATCTTCGCCAAACTTAATCGAATCGAAATCTTTAAAGCTCTACTTTAATAGTATGAACTTTACTAAATTCGATTCCAAAGAAGCATTTATTACCACTGTCGAAAAAGATTTATCTGCTGCTGCTGAAGCCGAAGTTACAATTGACCTATTTGATGCCAATGATTTAGACATTGCACAACCTGAAGGCATTTGTATTGATGATCTAATGCCTGAGCGTTTAGAAAATCACCCTGACTCTTCTTTACTCAAACTTGATGATTCAAATGAAGATATAGAAGTTCATTTGTATTCACATTTATTAAGAAGTAACTGCCCAGTCACTGGACAACCCGATTGGGGTACTGTATTTATACGTTTCAAGGGTAAAAAGCCATGTTATAAAAGTATCTTGGCTTATATTATTTCTTATCGCCAACATAATGGTTTCCACGAACAATGTGTGGAACAAATGTTTGCTGATATTTGGCAAAACCTTAGCCCTGAAAAGCTAATGGTTTATGCAACATATACTCGTCGTGGTGGTTTAGACATCAATCCATGCCGTGTATCTGATTTAACATGGATGCCTCGCCCAATTCGATTGGCGCGACAGTAAAATAAACAACATTGAGGTTGAACAACTATGCCATTTTTTGGATTTATTCCATCTAAAGAACTTTTAGACAGCATTGAAATTGCCCAGCAAAAAAGAAACTCAAGTGAGCCTCTTTATCCACTTCGTGATAAAACAGCCTTACTTATTAATGATGAAATCATTGATGCTATTTTAACTGAGCTTGTTCGTCTCTTTCCACAAAGTGACAAACGTGATACCGCTGAAAAATTGGCTGGTTATATCAAATCTTCCGTTGCAGTTTTACTAAAGCAGCTTATGAGCAAAGCTTCGAATGATGTGGTTAAACAATCGATCGAGTTTTCATATAAAAGCTTATTTAAAGATGCTCAAGGTAATCTCCGTGTTGGTGAAAACTTAGATGCAAACTTAGTTACAAACTTAAAGATGACATTTTCAGAAATTAAAGCAGGAAATGATGTAAATAAAGCGGCTTTAGCTGAACTCTATAAACAGTTTGCTGATGCTACTGTGCGTCACTTTATGATTGATTTTAATAAAACTTTAGATTTGGGCATGATTAAACGCAAAGCTTCAGATATTGGTGCCTCCGCTGTAACCAAAGCTGTTCATATTGCAACGGATAAAATCTTCTTAAACCTAACGAAAGATGAGTTACGTATTCTTGCAGAATATCATGACACTTTATTTCACAATTAATTGTCTATTAACTCTCGAAACACAAAAAAACCTAGCACTGCTAGGTTTTTTTGTATCAATATTTATAGATTCATTATTCATCATCACTTTCATGTGCTAGCATCCAAAACATTACAATTAATCCTATATTTAGCTATGTCATCAGACATTCAATATAAGTTTTTGCGCTATTCGCCTCGTAATGGTTTAGGCAATTCTAATAAATTATCTATATTTCAGCGTCTCCATTTAGATCCATGGTTATGCTTATTCATTTCGCTGACCGCATTATTAGGATTTATTACTTTATATAGTGCATCTGGCGAAAATGTTCTTATGCTCTCTAAGCAAATGATGAGCTTTGGTATTGGCTTTATTGTCATGATTTCGCTTGCACAAATTCAACCCAAAGTTTACGAGGCTTTTACTCCCTTCTTCTATCTATTTGGCTTAATTGCTTTAGGATTAGTTTTTGTCATTGGCGAAGTGCGTATGGGCGCACAACGATGGATTGACATCCCCGGTTTCGGAAGTGTTCAACCAAGTGAATTTATGAAAATTGCAATGCCTATGATGGCAGCTTGGTTTGTTTCAAGACGTGGTTTACCACCTTCTTTTTTACGTATTATTTTTACTTTAATTCTTATTGTTTTACCCTTTTTAATGATTGCCAAACAACCCGATCTTGGGACATCTGCCCTTGTATTAGCAAGCGGTGTTTTTGTCTTATTTTTAAGTGGATTATCTTGGCGTTTAATTGCTTTTGCAGGAACAACCGTTGCTATAGTTATTCCTTTTTTCTGGGAGTTTTTATTACACGATTATCAAAAAAAACGTGTGATGACTTTATTTAATCCTGAAGCAGATGCCTTAGGTTCTGGATGGAACATTATTCAATCAAAAATTGCAATTGGCTCAGGTGGATTTTCAGGTAAAGGTTTTTTATCGGGTACGCAATCGCATTTACATTATTTACCCGAAGGACATACCGATTTTATTATTGCAGCCTTCTCAGAAGAGTTTGGTTTTATTGGTATTATGATTTTAATGCTACTTTATTTTGCAATTATTGTAAGAACCATGCAAATTAGTATGCTTTCACTCGATAATTACGGAAAATTGCTATCAGGTGGCTTAGGACTAGCCTTTTTCGTTTATGTTTTTGTGAATGCAGGCATGGTTAGCGGTATATTACCTGTTACAGGTATTCCTCTACCATTTATGAGTTATGGTGGTACAGCAATTATTACCTTAATGGCATCCTTTGGCATCGTCATGTCAATCTATACACACAGATAGTACGCTTGGAACTTAGTATTTATGTCTACCCTAAAATTCTATAAAAAAATAATATATTTACCATTAATACTTGGTTCATTTTCAATGACGAGTTTTTGTCATGCCAATGACTTTAAATCAACACCCGAATACCAGAACTTTAAACAAAAAACCATGCAAAAGTATGGACTTTCCGAAGTACAAGTCGACTGGGCAATGGATGGTGCTAAGAACCTCCCAAATATTATTAATATCATGAATCGCCCAGGTGAAAGCAAACCATGGTATTCCTATAAAACTAATTTCTTGTCTGAAGGCACAATTCGACGTGGAGTAAGTTTTAAAAATCAATATGCAGATACCTTAAATAGAGCCGAACAGCAATTTGGTGTGCCACAATCGATCATTTTAGGTATTTTAGGTGTTGAAACAGGTTATGGATCGAATAAAGGATCTTTTGTTACCCGCGATGCCTTAGCGACCTTAGGTTTTGGCTATGAAAGACGCGCTCAATATTTCCAAGATGAATTAGCCGCACTGATTGCTTGGTCATATAAAGATGGTGTTACAGCCAACTCAATTGTAGGTTCGTATGCTGGTGCTGTTGGCTATCCCCAATTTATGCCAAGTAACATCCCTATTTTTGGCGTAGATTATGACAACAACGGACATGTCGACTTAAGAAACTCAGCGGTAGATGCAATTGGTTCAATTGCTAACTACCTTGCTCAAAATGGTTGGCAACGTGATCAACCCATTGCATTCCAAGCTCGATACACAGGAAATGATCCAGATTCCATTATTGCAAAAGATTTAACACAACCAGTTCCCTATGGTGTATTAAAAACTCAAGGTATTTCACCATTAAATCCCTTAGTCAAAATTGATGACCTCGACTTAGTCAATGTCATCCAACTACAAGAAAGCCACGGACCCATTTATTACATTACTTACCCAAACTTTCAGGTCATTACAACTTATAACAGAAGTCGTATGTATGCCACAGCACTGTGGCTTTTAGGTACAGAAGTTGCTGGTCGATAAGACCAGCTTTTTAATCGAACTAACAAAAGTCAATAATTTTATTTAACTTATTGATTATTTTTTAATCATATTATACACTCTGTTACATATTTGTTTATTTATTAATCAAAAAAACACACTTTTTAGACTTTTTACAACTATTTTAAACCTCAGACTAGACACATTTATATCTGGATGAATATTATCCTACTCGTCAAATGTAGTTGCAAAAGTGAAAAAATTGGCATCATTTCTGCATTTTCAATAGATCAAACTGTTGAAATAACTTAAAAAATGCCTAGGAGTTTAATCAATAATGCATTCTTCGCTAAAATCTTTAATTGCTGCCTCGACGGTCTTATTTACATTAAGCCAGTCTCAAGCAGAAATGGTGCAATCGTCATCATTGATGAATAGCACTGAAAATTCAGGTTTAGCTGCGCGTGTCTTAAATAAAGATACTCAAAACTTTAACTCACACCTTTCAAATTTAAATAGCCTTTCAATCACTGAGCGTTCTGCCGACAAAATCCGTCGTCAAACAATTGCTGCGAAAATTGAAATTCCAGCAGAAGAGCCTTCTGTGATTGAAAAGTTAAATACAGTTGCATCAAACACTGTTCGTAAATTCAGCCAAACAGGTGTTGCTTCTTGGTACGGTCGTCAATTTCACGGTCGTAAAACTGCAAGTGGCGAAACTTTCGATATGAATGCTATGACTGCAGCGCATCGTACACTACCTTTGAACTGTTATATTCGTGTTACAAATAACTCAACAGGCAAAAGTGTTGTTGTTAAAGTAAACGATCGTGGTCCATTCCATGGTAACCGTGTTCTTGATTTATCTTACGGTGCAGCAAAACAACTTGGCTTCACAAATGCAGGTCAAGCAAAAGTAAGTATCGAACGTGTTGCTGGTCCAAATTCTTAATTTTTTTTACTGCAAACAACATTTGATAAAAAGCCACGATTTACGTGGCTTTTTTTATATTTATAATATTTAGGTAATCTATCAAGCCAAAAACCCATCAAAATTCTTCACAGTTGCTCATTTTTCGAAGTTTTTTATTTTTTTGCTACCTAACTAGCATAATAATAAAAAACAGCTTAAATTACGCAAAATAGAGCACATTTAACTTTTTATATTTTTCTCAATCTATTTTACCGTTTTTCCAGCATGTTTTAACCATCCATCAGGATGCTTTTTGCGTGGATCATGATGTGTCCAATGTATCACCCCACCCTTTTGTGAATACTCATATTCACCAAAAAATTCAACCCGATCTCCCTTTTTTAAATTTGATAATCGTGATGCCAAATCAATATTATGTGCAACCAATATCGTTTGACCATTTTCCAACTCTAAAATGAATTTTTGATGTCTTGATCCCTCATTATCATCAGGCAATATAGCAATAACTCTCCCTGCACCTTCAACCTGTATATTGCTCAACTTATTGTTAAACGCATGCTCAATAATACGAGTTCCATTTTGCTCTACAGCGGAACTACCTTGTAATGTATTTGGCTCGATGTTACTTTCCTGTAATGCTGTTTTAGAAACAGTATTACTTTGTTGAGCATCTAATCCAAAATACGCAGCAACTAAAATTGCAATTACACCACCAATCGTTAAATTTGTTTTATTAGCCATAATAATTCCTTAATTTTTCTTTATTTTAAGCATAAAAAAAGCCCCCTAAGGGGGCTTTTTTTAAATAATCTACTTATTCAGTAAAATTATTTAGCAGCAGCTTGAGCAGCAGCAACTTCTTCAGCAAAGCTCATTTCAGCTTTTTTCTCGATACCTTCACCAACTTCGAAACGAACAAAGTTAGCAACTGTAGTACCAGTAGCTTTAAGAACTTCTGCAACTTTCTTGTCGTTGTCAATTACGTACATTTGACGCTCAAGAACAACTTCGTTCAAGTATTTCTCAACTGAACCAGTTACCATTTTTTCAACGATGTTCGCTGGCTTACCAGACTCAATCGCTTTAGCTTCTGCAATTTCTTTCTCTTTAGCGATAAGCTCAGCAGAAACACCTTCAGCATTTACAGCAACAGGGTTGAATGCAGCAATGTGCATAGCCAAACCTTTACCTGTTGCAGCATCACCAGCAAATGATACAACTACACCGATTTTTAAACCGTGTTTGTAAACTGCAAGGTTGTCGCCTTCAACGATAGTTGCACGACGAACTTGGATGTTTTCACCAATTTTTTGAACAAGCGCGATACGAGCTTCTTCAACAGTAGTGCCATCTTCAAGTTTAAGTTCAGCAATTTGAGCAGCATCAGTTACGCCAGCAGCAAGAGCAGCAGCAGCAACTTTAGCAGAGAAACCAGCAAAGTTTTCGTCTTTAGCAACGAAGTCAGTTTGGCAGTTTACTTCTAAAAGAAGTGCTTTGTTACCGTCTTGAGCAATCGTGATTGCACCGTCAGCAGCAATGTTACCAGCTTTTTTAGCTGCTTTTGCTTGACCAGATTTACGAAGGTTATCAATCGCTAATTCGACGTCACCACCAGCTTCTGTCAAAGCTTTTTTACATTCCATCATTGCAAGACCAGTACGATCACGCAGTTCTTTAACCATGCTTGCAGTAATAGCAGTCATGAGAATCTCCTAAATTCGGTAGAAAATGAATTCTTTTTAGAACAGAAACGGCCCAAAGGTATCCTATGGGCCGTCTGCATACATAACGCTTAGTTTGCCACGATCACATGTCGCAAAAATGACAAGCCTGCGTCAAACGCATTAAGCCTCAGAAGCAGGAGCTTCTTGAGTTTTAGCTTGTGCATTTGCTTGTGATTGAGCATATTCTTTACCAGCAAGAATAGCATCAGCCATAGCAGAAGCATAAAGTGTTACTGCACGGATCGCATCATCGTTACCAGGAATAACGTAGTCTACGTTGTCTGGGTTAGAGTTTGTATCAACGATACCAATTACAGGAATACCAAGGTTTTTAGCTTCTTTGATTGCAATTGCTTCGTGATCAACGTCGATTACGAATAATGCATCAGGTAAACCACCCATGTTTTTAACGCCGCCAAGACCGCGTTCAAGTTTTTCCATTTCACGAGTACGTTCTAAAGCTTCACGTTTAGTAAGCTTAAGGAAAGTACCATCTTCAGATTGAGCTTGAAGGTCTTTTAGACGGTTGATTGACTGACGAAGAGTTTTCCAGTTAGTCAACATACCACCTAACCAACGGTGATCAACGTATGGTTGACCAGCGCGTTGAGCTTGTTCACGAATGATCGCAGAAGCAGCACGCTTAGTACCAACGAACAATACTTTGTTCTTTTTGCTAGCTAAGTTGTTAACAAAGTTCAAAGCATCGTTTAACGCAGGAACAGTGTGCTCAAGGTTGATGATGTGAATCTTGTTACGTGCACCAAAGATGTATTCACGCATTTTTGGATTCCAAAAACGTGTTTGGTGACCAAAGTGCGCGCCAGCTTGAAGAAGGTCGCGCATGCTTACGTTGTAATCTGCCATTTTCTTTACCTTAATGTTTGGGTTAGGCCTCCATATATCCGCATTCTCCACCTTTTTAAAAGGCACCCAGAGATATGTGTCGATATATGTGCGGATTTTATTGCCCCATCGCACAAAGCCCGTGAAATTAATTCACGAAAAAGCATTTGATAAAATGGGCGGCTATTTATACCATAGTCACATATAAATTTCCAAAAGTTTTTAAAGATCATGAGCAATACTTACGAAGCACCACGTCGTTTAATTAAGTCTGCAGAAGATATCGAAAAGATGCGAGTTGCGGGACGACTAGCGGCTGAAGTCTTGGATATGATCAAACCGCATATTGTTCCGGGTGTTACCACTCTTGAACTTGATACGATTTGTCATGATTATATTGTTAATAAACAAGATGCTATTCCTGCTTGCTTAGGATATGGCGCTGCTCCAGGACGCCCTGCTTTTCAGCACGTAATTTGTACATCTGTAAACCATGTTGTTTGTCATGGTATTCCATCTGAAGCGAAAAAACTGAAAAAAGGCGATATCTTAAATATTGACGTAACGGTCATTAAAGATGGTTTCCACGGCGACACCAACATGATGTATATCGTGGGTGGTGAAACTACAATTTTAGCAAATCGCCTCTGTAAAGTTGCACAAGAAGCACTGTACCGCGGTATGGCTGTAGTTAAACCTGGTGCAACCATGGGTGATATTGGTCATGCTATTCAAAAATATGTTGAATCTGAACGTTTCAGCGTTGTACGTGAATACTGCGGTCATGGTATTGGTACAACTTTCCATGATGAGCCACAAGTACTTCATTATGGTCAACCAGACACAGGTATGATTTTAGAAGAAGGCATGACATTTACCATTGAACCAATGGTAAATGCTGGTGTATGGCAAACTAAACTTCTTGGTGATAAATGGACGGTTGTAACGAAAGACCATAAACTTTCAGCACAATATGAACACACATTACTTGTTACCAAAGATGGCGTAGAAGTATTAACTGCTCGCCCTGAAGAAGATTTATCTCGTTTTCAAAAGTAATTTCAAAACTTACTTTTTAAATATTAATTTGGCTACTTTCGAGTAGCCATTTTTATAACTAAATTTTATTGATAACTCAAATATATGTGATTACTAAAACATCATAATTCACCTATCATTATGTTTACAAAAGCTTATGGATCCAAGCATGTCGAACAGTAAATTTTCCACACCTCTCATCTACATGTTGATTGGTAGTGCCATTATTTTGGCACTATCTTTAGGTGTCAGACATGCTTTTGGTCTTTATTTAGTCCCTATGAGCGATGAATTTGCTTGGGGACACAATGTCTTCAGTTTAGCCATTGCCATGCAAAACCTTATTTGGGGAGCTGCTCAACCATTTACTGGCGCACTAGCAGACAAGTACGGTAGTAAAATTGTGGTTGCTGTGGGTGGATTCCTTTATGCCGTTGGCTTATTGCTAATGTCCATAAGCTCAACAGGTTTATTACTCAATTTAAGTGCAGGTTTGATTTTAGGTTTAGCACTTTCCGCAACTTCTTTCTCTGTTTTACTTTCAGCAGTTGGTCGTGCTGCACCTCCTGAAAAACGTAGTTTAGCTATGGGGATTGCTAGTGCAGCAGGTTCATTTGGTCAATTTATTATGCTGCCATCTACCCTGTTACTTTTACAAAATATTGGTTGGTCGGCTGCTTTAGTTGTAAGTGCAATTTTAATTGCTTTAATTGTTCCTCTTGCACTTATGCTTAATGCACCTGCGTATCAAGATCCAAATGCTCAACCCTCTACAGCACCCGCTTTAAGCTTTAAACAAGTACTTATCATTGCAAAAAACCACAAGCCCTTTTGGTTCTTAGCTCTCGGTTTTTTAGTTTGTGGTTTCCAAGTCGTTTTCATTGGTATTCATCTACCTGGTTATTTGATTGATCATGGATTTAATGCAACAACAGGTACAATCTTTTTAGCTCTTGTTGGCTTATTCAATATTGTAGGTACTTACAGCGCTGGATGGCTTGGTGGAAAGTATTCAAAACCTATGCTTCTGATGTGGCTCTACGGATTGCGAGGTATTGCAATAATTGCTTTCTTATTGTTGCCATTAAGCGTATGGACAGTTTACGCATTTGGTATCATTATGGGCTTATTATGGTTATCTACCGTACCGCTCACCAATGGTATTGTTGCCAATATGTTTGGTATTAAGTACTTATCTATGCTTAGTGGTATTGTATTCTTTACCCACCAAATTGGCTCATTCTTTGGTGGATGGCTAGGTGGTGTAAACCATGATATGACTGGCAATTACAATATGATTTGGATGTTCTCAATTGCATTAAGTGTGGTCGGTGTCATCGTACATTTTTGGGTGAATGAGGAAAATATTATTCATGACTAACCCTATATTATTCAAATTCTGTATCGGTACCATAATCATTGCTTTTATGATTATGGCTATCGTGTTATGGCTTAAAACACCTCTGTTATTTGAGTATTTCAATCAAGCTTTTTGCGCACATTAAGCGATACTTTATTTAAATCTACTTGTTTTCAATATATCTTCATAAACCACTCAAAATAATTAAAGAGACCGTTTTTAATCCTTATATACAATCAATTCTATTCATTTGTCATTATTATTTCATCTATAACAAGATATGCTACGAAACTCAAAACGCCTACATAAGTGACGGATTAATTTAGAAAATGAATCGGCCTCATTTCACCCCTTCGTATCTACAACTGTTTTGGGTTTTTCTAAAACTAGGCTGTACTTCCTTTGGTGGACCTGCTGCACATTTAGTATTTTTCCATAACATCTTTGTGAAAAAATTAGCATGGATCGATCCTCAACACTATGCTCAACTAGTTGCACTTGGGCAAATTTTACCAGGTCCAACAAGTAGTCAAGTGGGTATTGCTATTGGTTATAGTTTGAAGGGTTATAGTGGTGCAATAATTTCCTGGCTCGGATTTACACTCCCCTCTGCAATTTTAATGTGTAGTGCTGCATTTTTAGGGCTTGAATATCAAACCTATCTTACAACTCATGTTTTTCACGTTGTTCAGCTAATTGTACTTGCTATTGTGATATGGGCTTTTTGGCAGATGCTACAAAGTTTTTGCCACACTATTGCACAATACATACTCATGTTATTCACAACTTTATTTGTTTATTTTTCTACATTTCCAGCAAATCAAATAAGTGCTTTAATTTTTTGCGCGTTAATCAGTTATTTTTTCCTAAAAACCAAAACATTAACAAATAACCCAAAAGATCAACAACTTCATACTCAAAAAAAGAAAAACTTTAACTACCTTTGGTTAATTCTTTTTATTTTACCCATACTTGTGCTTCCCACTTTAAATAGTCAAAATTTATTCATACAAAGTTTTCAAAATTTTTACTCTAACGCCTCTTTTGTATTTGGGGGTGGTCATATTATTTTACCTTTACTACATCAAAGCTTTGTAGAAAGTCAGCTTATTGACTCCACAAATTTTGACTTAGGTTATGCCCTTGTTCAGCTTATGCCTGGTCCTCTGTTTAGCTTTGCAAGCTATCTTGGTACTTTTTTAGCATTCACACCTTATCCTCTATTCAATGCACTCTTAGCAACTATTGCAATTTTTCTACCTTCGTTTTTCCTTATATTTGGCTGCTTACCATATTGGTCACGATTGATGAATAACGACAAATTATTACAAACTATTGCCGGATTAAATGCAGCAGTTGTTGGTTTACTTCTTTGTTTAACCGTACAAATGAGTGAAAAATATGTTTCACATTTTTTTGATATTATTTTCATCTGTGTTGTTATATTTTTACTCAAAAGCAAACTTCCCATCTGGTTAAGTTTAATTGGTAGCTTTATCGTCTACCTATTTATGCTTAACCACGCGTTCTAGCAATAAAAAACCGCATATTAAATGCGGTTTTTTATGCTATTCATATTTTAAAATTAGAACAGACGATTCATACCATTTAATGTCGCTACACGATACGCTTCCGCCATCGTTGGATAGTTAAATGTCGTTTCTACGAAGTACTTAATCGTATTGTTCGGGCTATTCATTACAGCCTGACCAATGTGAATAATTTCCGCAGCATTGTTACCAAAGCAATGTACACCTAAAATTTCTAAAGTATCACGATGGAATAAGATTTTAAGCTCACCCACTGTATCACCCGTAATCTGTGCACGTGCTAAATAACGGAAAGATGCTTGCCCCACTTCATACGGAATTTTTTCTTCAGTAAGCTGTTGTTCAGTTTTACCAATAGAAGAAATTTCAGGAATTGTATAAATACCAGTAGGAATTGAAGTAACAGGCTTAAGACCTTCTTCACCGCTCATATTACCGCCCGCGTTACGACCTTGGTCATACGCAGCAGAAGCAAGAGATGGCCAGCCAATAACATCACCAGCAGCATAAATGTTTTCAACTTCTGTTTGATACTTATCATTTACAGTCAATTGACCACGGCTATTTGGTGTTAAACCTACATTTTCAAGACCTAAACCATCGGTATTCCCCGAACGACCGTTACACCATAAAATAGCATCGGCTTTAATTTTTTTACCACTTTGCAAATACATCACAACGTGATCATCATGTGTTTCCAAATGATCAATTTGTTCGTTATGACGAATCAATACGCCTTGTTCACGCAAGTGATAAGACAAAGCATCTGAAATTTCATCATCTAAATAGCTTAGAAGTTTCGGCTGAGTATTAATCAAATCTACTTTATGATCTAAACCAATAAAGATAGAGGCATATTCACAACCAATTACACCCGCACCATAAATAATGATTTTTTGAATTGAAAAATCAAGATCAAGAATCTTATCTGAATCAAATACACGTGGATGATTAAAGTCTAAACCTGCTGGGCGGTATGGACGTGAACCTGTTGCAATAACAAGTTGTTTAAAAACAATTGTTTCTGTAATGCCATCAGGACTAAACACAAGTACAGTATTTTTATCCTGAACATAAGCACGACCATGATAAATATCAATTTTATTACGATCATAAAAACGTGAGTGCGTATCAACTTGTTGTTGAATAACTTTATGTGCATTACGCAATACTTGTTTCATAGTGAATTGTTTCCAATCACCTACTTTTTGAAACATTGGATCACGTTGATAACGAATGACGCTAGAAACCGTTTGACGCAAAGCTTTACTTGGAATAGTACCTACGTGTGTACAGTTACCACCCAATTGCTCACGCATATCTACAATTGCAACACGCTTGCCAGATTTAGCAAGTTTCATCGCAGCGCCTTCACCCGCAGGGCCCGAACCGAGAACTACTGCATCGTATTTAACGAAATTCCCACTAACGACCTCTTTTTTACGTGGCATTCAACGCTCCTTAATCAAATTTATCTGTAAATCATATCTATATTATGACTGATATTATTTCAAATTGGTGTATTTAGCACACATATATTATGTGATAACAACATTTATTAAATGAATATTGTTTTCCCCCTATTTAAGATGAACTTCGCTATAATAGGAAAGCTAAATTTTTAAAGATTTCCCCCCTATTAAAACAGTGGAAAAGTTGCATATGTCTGAAAACCGTAAACCAGAACAGGGTGTAAAACTCCGTGGCGCAGAAAAAGTCGCTCGTATACCTGTAAAAGTTATCCCTACGGTTGAAACACCACGAAAGCCAGATTGGATTCGTGTAAAAATGGCTGCGCCTGATGAAGTTCAACGTATAAAAACAACTTTGCGTGCTCAAAAACTTCATACCGTTTGTGAAGAAGCTGCTTGCCCAAATTTACCAGAATGCTTTGGTGGTGGTACTGCAACCTTTATGATTATGGGTGATATTTGTACTCGTCGTTGTCCATTCTGTGATGTTGCTCATGGTCGTCCAAATGCCTTAGATGCAGATGAACCACGCCACATGGCAGAAACGATTGCCAATCTTGGTTTAAAATATGCAGTAATTACATCTGTAGACCGTGATGACTTACGTGATGGTGGCGCACAACACTTTGTAGATTGTATTAAAGAAGCACGTGCATTAAGTCCTAAAACATTATTAGAAATTTTAGTACCTGACTTCCGTGGTCGTATGGATATTGCATTACGCATTATGACGGAATGCCCTCCTGATGTTTTCAACCACAACATTGAAACTGTACCACGCCTTTATAAAGCAATGCGTCCAGGTTCAGATTACCAACACTCTTTAAATTTACTCAAAATGTTTAAAGAATATTGCCCAGATGTTCCTACAAAATGTGGCTTAATGGTCGGTATTGGTGAAACTGAAGAAGAAGTACTTTCTCTATTAGATGATCTACACGCACATGGCGTTGACTACGTCACTATTGGTCAATACCTACAACCATCTAAAGAACATGCACCAATCGATCGCTTTGTAACACCTGAGGAATTTGAGCGTTACACTGCACATGGTCAAAAACTTGGTTTCCGCAATATTTGGGCAGCACCAATGGTTCGCTCTAGTTACTTTGCAGACCGCCAATATTATGGTGAACCTGTACCAAATGTCCGTCGCAAAGCAGATCCCGCTAAAAAAATTACAGTTCAAGCAATTGAAGCTTAAACAGAATACAATTAAAAAGCCCTCATAATGAGGGCTTTTTAATACTTACAACTTTAAGATTCTGAAGAAAAATCCAAAGTAGATATATTATCTCTTCACACTATTAATTGTCACAAGACACATTAAGATTTAGTTCCAATGTATATTAAAGTTGTAATAAAATTCCTTAACTTCAAATCGAATTGAATACCCCAATTGAGTTAAATCTGAAGACAACCGATGGATTTCAGCCAATTGAAGATGCTTTGGCAATACTGTAAATACAGCTGTATTACCTTGTTTCGCATTATCTTCAATCAATTGTGCTAAACGTTGTTTATAGGTTGCCATATCATAGTTCACACTTTGTACAAATGATCTAGCTTTTTCAGCATTTATAAAACTCACCATTTTTTCTTCTTCATCGTAAATTGAATTGATATGGAATCATATTTTTTGATCATTTTTTAAACAAGTTTAAGTCTGTAATTCCATGTTACGCTTTTTTAAAAATGTAATTAGTAAATAAAATAATTTTGAACCTATATTTGACTCATTAAATATCAAACACCTACAGAACAATGAACACATAAAAATTTTAGTCATTTGTTGGAGAATAAATCATAAAATTTCAAGAATAGGTTCTTGTAACATTATTAACATTTGTTTACATAGTCATTGATCCAATGACAAGAAATCACCTTTAATTCAAAAGATAAAAATCACAAAAAAAATAAACCCCAAATAAACAACCCTTTATTTAAATTAGAAAATAATAAAAACATATTCAATATATAAACAATAATTGTTATCATTATCATTATATATTCCAAAACTCAGTGCTATCAAACTTAACTTATGACTAGTTCTAAAATAGATACCCTATCTGCGACACCTATCACCAGGAAAGCATTCGCAAAACCGAAAGAAAAACAGTCCACTCTATTCTATCGTTTAATGATTTTTTATCGCTTTGCACTAGCACTTATAGGGGGCTACGTGATCTCAATGCTCTCGGCAATTGTGATTGCAGAAGTTTTTACTGCAGACCGTGGTAGTGCTGCTATGGGAGCAACAATTGTTGCTTTCCTTCTTTGGACAGCTGCATTTATTTGGGTTTTCATGATCAATAAAACCCTAAAAGCAAGTTTAGGGATTATTTTACCTAGTCTTATTTTGTTTGTTATTTACAAATTATTAGGAAATTAAAATGCGCGTAGATGGCAAACAAGAAGGCCCTCGCCAATCAATGTCTTGGCTTCACACATGGGCGAGTCTTATTTTAGGTTGGTTACTTTACGCAATATTTGTAACTGGTACGCTGAGCTTTTTCCAAAATGAAATTACAGTATGGATGAAACCTGAGTTTCATCAATCTGTGCCTCAATCGACTCAAGTACAACAAACACAAGTTGCACTCAATTATTTGCAAAAAAACCATCCTGATGCGTCGGCATGGAGTATTCAACTCCCCAATTCACGCCAAAATACAACTACATTAGTTGTTCGAAAACAAGGGGAAGATCCACGCGCAAGACGTGGCGGTACACGCATTACAATTGATAGTGTAACAGGGCAAACTTTAGAAGCGCGTGAAACGCGTGGTGGCAATTTCCTATACCGTTTTCATTTTGAACTTTATGGTATGCCACGTACATGGTCACGCTGGATTGTGGGTATTGCAACTTTACTGATGTTCGTTGCTATTATTAGTGGCGTAATTACGCATAAAAAAATCTTTAAAGATTTCTTCACATTCCGTTCAGGCAAAGGTCAACGCTCTTGGTTGGATGCACACAATGCAACGGCTGTATTAGCACTTCCCTTCCACATTATGATTACTTTTAGTGGATTGTTATTGCTACTTTTCACCATTATGCCTTGGGGGATAGAACGGGTTTATGAAGGTAGAGGGCAATTTCTACAAGATCAAAACAGAGCTTTAGTTCAAGAAAACAATAGGACTGCTGAAAGATCTCAGCAAAGTGATACCAAAGAATCTAGATCTTCTGAAGCTTCTGTAGATAAAAACCAACAAGCAAATACAGAACGTACTCAAGGTGCTGAACGCAGTGAAAACCGTCGTGGTCGTGAGAAAAAAGAAACGCAACCTGCAGAGCTAACAAATGTTGCTCCAATTTTGGCTTATGCTCAACAAGAATGGAAAAACAACCCTATTGGGACAATCAGCATTATTGCGCCAAATACCAATACAGCTAAAATTGAACTTCGTGCTTTAAATGGTGAAAGCGTTGCTTACCGTAATATTTATGCAAGTTTACAGTTTGACGGTGTTACAGGTAAAAATATAACTGATGATTCAAGCACCTTAAAAAATCCAAATATCCCAATGGGTATTTATAAT
The DNA here is from genome assembly GCF_059515885.1 of Acinetobacter sp. FY683. Classification (NCBI taxonomy): domain Bacteria; kingdom Pseudomonadati; phylum Pseudomonadota; class Gammaproteobacteria; order Moraxellales; family Moraxellaceae; genus Acinetobacter; species Acinetobacter sp. FY683. The sequence goes on from NZ_JCAKNA010000005.1 coordinate 70,069, forward strand.
ATTTTCACGACTTTACATGAAGCTCGTGGTGTAGATATTGCGCTTCGTTGGTTGCTGTTTTTATCGGGTATTGTAGGTTCTGTTATGGTCGCTACAGGTTTAATTCTGTGGTGTGTCAAACGCGCACCTCAACAGCAAAAACAAGGCTATAAATCTTTTGGTTTCCGCTTAGTTGAAGTTACTAATATTGCAGCAATTATTGGTTTACCTATTGCGTGTGCTGCTTACTTCTATGCCAATCGTTTTATTCCTGCTGACATGGATATGCGTTTAAATTGGGAAATCCGCACTTTCTTTGTGGTTTGGTTACTTACTTTAATTTATCCAGTTTTCCGTAGTTCACGTCAGGCTTGGTTAGAACTATTAGCTTTAGCAACCGTATTATTCGCATTCCTTCCTATTTTAAACTTTATGACTGGCGGTCAAGCACTTTGGAATAGTATTGCTTATGGTCAGTGGGTTATTGCGAGCTTTGACTTAGCAATGTGGGTACTTGCCATTGTTTTTGCATGTTCATATTACAAAGTCAAAAAACATCCAACTATTCCTACTAAAAAAACCAAGAAACAGGAGATTTCAGCATGATCTTTTTCTTCTGTGTTTGGGCAATATCTGCACTAGGATTTTTTGGCTTAGCAAGTTCAATATCTAAACATCAAAAGCAATATTTCAATAAAGAACTTAGCATCAGCCAAAGTCGTATCGCTACGCTTTTAGGTTGGTGTGGCTTAATCATTAGCCTTGAAATTTGTCTATCATTAGGCAAGCCGAGTAATAATGTAAGTTATTGGTTTGGTGTTCTAACTCTATCTGCTTTAAGTGTAGGCTTATCTACAAGTTATTATGCACAACATTTTAAAAAGTTCATTATTGCTTTAAGTTTAATCTTTATTGTTACAGCTTTGCTTATTGTATTTTAAACATTGGTTAAAGCTTGATTCAATTTCAGTTATACTGTTTAAGCCAATCTTCGGATTGGCTTTTTCATTTTATTGTTACTGTTTTTAATTTTTCTGATGGAAGTATTATGCCTAAACGTCTCTCGATTCCTGATGCTTTAGCAAATCGTGCCTTAGCTGGTAATGCCAATGCTCAATTTGAAGTTGCTGAGCTTTATATGCAAAGCGAGCATGATGATGACATTCTACTTGCTGAAGAATGGGCACTCAAAGCTGCTGAAAATGGTCAAGTAGAAGCGATGTATTGGCTAGGTGAAGGCTATACCGTATATGCAAAAGACTTAGCAGAAGAAGATCCAGAAGATTCTAAAGCACACTTTGAATTAGGCTACTACTGGCTAAGTAAAGCCAATATGCAAAAACATCCTGCTGCAACTTTAGAACTTGCAAGCTACTACCGTCGCGGTGATGTCATTGAAAAAGATGTAGAGAAATCTATAAAGTTAGTCACTCAAGCTGCTGAATTGGGTGAAGTTCAAGCAATGCGTGATTTAGCATTTATTTATGCAAATGCTTTAGGCACAGATGCCAATGAAGAAAAAGCTGATTTCTGGACAAATAAAGCCAATGAAGCTGAACAAAAGTAATAAAAAGCCCATCCTTTAGATGGGCTTTTTATTTATATTTTATTTAAGTATTAACATCAACAATGATCACTTGCTGACAAATTCCTTCTACTTTACGTTGTTGCTCAAAGACTTGTGCAGGCATTGCATCAAAACTATCAAAGAAACAAATTTCAGATTCATTAATATCATAAACAAGTGAATGATTTCCCAAGCCTTCTAAAGTGTCGTAATACACAATGACAAATTTATTTTGTTCAAATGCTTGCTGAATATCAGCATAAGAAATTGTACTTTGAATAGGTAGATTCAACTGTTCAGCTTCGACATAACTTCGCTTTTCTTGTTCTTGTAAATCTGGATCTTCATCTGTAAAAAACTGAACATTGTAGCCAAACTTTTTTAAACCTACAGCCAAACCTATTGTTGTAGAACCATATTCTGAATCGTATCCACATACATCAATAAGTTGTTGAACTTCAGCATCTATACCCAAATGTTGTAGCAACATCCATACTGCATAAATGCCACCATTCGCTTCAAGATTTGCCAATTCTTCAGGTATTTCTACTGACATGTGTAATATCCAAAATATGATTATTTTTATAATAAATTACAAACGATAAATAGAGCTATATCTTATTACAAATATGTTTCTTTTGATTAATAATACAAGCTACTTTCACTTAAATTACCAATAGATAATAAGTTTATATCCAAATAAAAGATTTAAAATAACATCATCAAGTAATGAGATTGAAAAGCTTTTGATCGATTAACAGCTGAACAGAAGTGAAAATTAATAATATTTTTTTGAAAAACTTGGAACGATTTTCGAATCCAAGTACAATACCTCTCTAGTCGAGGGGTGCTGCGACGTTTCACAGGTACTAAATGTGGAATTGCTAGGCTCGACCATCGGTCAAACATTCGTTTTGATCAACAACGGCATCCGCGAACATAATGATCATTTTTTTATTTTTAATTAAGGAGATCGTGATGAACGCGGTTAATGCTTCATTTACAGATTATAAAGTTGCCGACATCTCTCTAGCTGACTACGGCCGTAAAGAAATTAAACTTGCAGAAGCTGAAATGCCAGCACTTATGGGTTTACGTAAGCGCTATGCTGCGGCTAAACCACTTGCTGGTGCCAAAATTCTTGGCTGTATCCACATGACAATTCAAACTGCTGTTTTAATTGAAACATTAGTTGAACTAGGCGCAGAAGTTCGTTGGACTTCATGCAACATTTTCTCTACTCAAGACCACGCTGCTGCTGCAATTGCTGCTGCTGGTATTCCTGTTTTTGCTTGGAAAGGCGAAACTGAAGAAGAATACATGTGGTGTTTAGAACAACAAATTAATGTAAATGGTACTCCTTGGGATGCCAACATGATTCTTGATGATGGTGGTGATTTAACACTACTTGCTCATGAAAAATACCCAGAAGTAATTGCAAAAATTCACGGTGTAACTGAAGAAACAACAACAGGTGTTCAGCGTCTGTATGAAATGTTACGTGATGGCACTTTAAAAGTACCTGCAATCAACGTAAACGATTCTGTTACTAAGTCTAAAAACGACAACAAATACGGTTGCCGTCACTCTCTAAACGATGCAATCAAACGTGGTACAGATATGCTTTTATCTGGTCGTCGTGCGCTTGTAATTGGTTACGGTGACGTAGGTAAAGGTTCTGCACAATCTCTTCGTCAAGAAGGCATGATTGTACGTGTAACTGAAGTTGATCCAATCTGTGCAATGCAAGCATGCATGGACGGTTACGAAGTTGTATCTCCATACAAAAATGGCGTTCAAACAGGTAAAAAAGAAGATGTAAACCTTGATCTTCTTCAAAACACCGACTTAATCGTAACCACTACAGGTAACTACCACGTTTGTGATTCAGCAATGCTTGATTCATTAAAAGCGGGTGCAGTTGTTTGTAACATCGGTCACTTCGACACTGAAATTGATACCAACTACTTACGTGGTTACAAGTGGGTTGAAGTGAAGCCACAAGTTCACCAAGTGTATCGTTCAGAAAGCGAAAACGATTATTTAATCCTTTTATCTGAAGGTCGTTTGGTAAACCTTGGTAATGCAACTGGTCACCCATCACGTATTATGGATGGTTCTTTTGCCAACCAAGTATTGGGTCAAATGCACTTGTTCGCTGAGAAATTTGCTGATCTTCCTGAAGATCAAAAAGCTGCAAAAATCCGTGTAGAGCTTATTCCTAAGAAATTAGACGAAGAAGTTGCTGCTGCAATGGTTGTAGGTTTTGGCGGTGTTCTTACTCAATTAACTCAAGAACAAGCTGACTACTTAGGCGTAGCTGTTGAAGGCCCATTCAAAGCTGAAGCTTATAAATACTAAGTTTTAAGTTCCCCCTCACCCTAGTCTTCTCCCTGAGCCATATATGGTGCAAGAGAGGGTTAGGGAGAGGTCTAAATAAAAAAGTATTTATAAAAAAGGATTTGCGCATGTCTAAACAAATTCCAATCTCGTTTGAGTTTTTTCCGACTAAAACAGATGTAGGTGCAGAAAAACTTCGTGTTGTTCATCAAGAATTACAACTACTAAAGCCAGAGTTTTTTTCTGTAACTTATGGTGCAGGCGGTTCTACTCGTGAACGTACTTTAGCTGCAATTAATGACTTTAACGGCAAAGGCACACCTGTTGCCCCTCACCTTTCATGTATTGGTGATGATAAAGCTCGTATTGCAGAACTTCTTGATTTGTATAAATCTCAAGGCATTGACCGTATTGTTGCACTTCGTGGTGACTTACCATCAGGTCAAGTCGGTCTTGGCGAGTTACCTTATGCTCAAGATTTAGTTCGTTTTATTCGTGAACATTCAGGTGATCACTTCCAAATTGAAGTTGCGGCCTATCCTGAAATGCATCCTCAAGCAGATAGTTTTGATTTAGATATCAAACGCTTCTGCGAAAAAGCTAATGCAGGTGCAAACGCAGCACTTACACAATTCTTCTTTAATCCAGATGCATATTTCTACTTTGTAGATCGCATTCAAAAAGAAGGTGTAAATATTCCTGTTGCGCCAGGTATTATGCCTATTACCAATGCAAGCAACTTAATTCGCTTTGCAGATAGTACAGGTGCTGAAATTCCACGTTGGATTCGTAAGCAGCTCGCAACTTATGGTGATGATACTGCAAGTATTAAAGCTTTCGGTCATGAAGTAATTGTTAAACTGTGCGAACGTCTTATTGAAGGTGGTGCACCAAGCTTGCACTTCTACACTATGAATACAACTGATCCTACACGTCAACTTGTGAAAGACCTCGGTCTAGCATAAGCATTAAAAACTTCTTTTAAGCATTATTTTTTCATTGATAATTCAACCTTAAAAGAAGTTCTTATTTTCCAATTTTGAGAGAAACACTTTAAATGCCACGTTTTTTTATTGAAGCTGAATTAGCAGTAGATAACACCATTGAATTGACTGAAACAGTATTTCATCACTGGGTTAAAGTGTTGCGCGCTCAAGTTGGAGAACAAGCAATCTTGTTTAACGGACAAGGTGGTGAATATCTTGTTGAACTGACTGAAGTTGCAAAAAAATCAGCTTCTGTTTTTATTAAATCATTCAATGCCGACAACCGTACACCTAAATTTAAAGCCCTACTCGGTCAAGTAATGAGTAAGGGAGATCGTATGGATTATGCGATTCAAAAAGCAGTAGAATTAGGTGTTTCTGAAATTCAATTACTTACATCTGAACGCTGTGAAATGCGTTTAAAGTACGATCGCGATCAGAAAAAAATTGATCACTGGCAAGGAATTGCAATTGCAGCATGCGAACAATGCGGTTTGAATATTGTTCCTAAAATTCTTGCTCCTCTTAGCTTAGAACAATGGCTTGATAACGAGCTTCCAACAACAAAACTTGTATTAGCTCCCAATAAAGATGAAGTAAATGTTCTAAAAGATGCAACGCCTGATATCGCTCTACTTATTGGCCCTGAAGGCGGGTTGAGTGAAGCTGAAATTACACTTTCAAATACGAAAGGCTTTGTAAATTGGTGCATTGGTGAGCGTGTTTTGCGTACAGAAACAGCACCTGTTGTTGCTTTATCGATCTTAAATTTTAATTTAACTGAATATTCACATTAAATACTTTAATTAATATTGATTTTTCAATTAATTAAAACTACTCTCGTATTAGTCATTAAAAATTTTATTTATTAATTCGACATAGGAAATTAAGCTACGATACCTCGTAGTTAAATGGTTTATTTCATGGCAGAAATACAAGATTCCCCTCAGGATCAATACCTTTACACGACTCAAATATCTAATACTATTCATGCATTTAGATACTTTTTGATGAGTATTTTTGCCATTTGTTTATTTATTCATTTTATTTATAACTTTTTTTATTATTCATCATACCACTTAAATTTTTGGATGATTTTAACCGAAACATTTATCGGGCTAAATTTATTCCTTTTATTTCAGTATTTTAAATCTGAACAATATTCCTTTAAAATTGCCGACTATTGGATTCACTTTGTTTGCTTTTCCACAGGCATTGCAGTTGCGTTAGGAATTTATCTTTTATATTCACATATTCCTGAATTAACCACTGAATTTCATGCCATTGAGACGATAATTTTAGTCACACTTTTAGTTATTTCTTGCTTATTAATTGCGATTACTTTCTTAACTCAACGCATACGCTATTTCCTACTTTTCTTCTTTCCTATCATTATTCCCTTTACCATTTTAGAATCTTCAATTATTCTCGATGAATATCCTTTATTCTTCTTTACTACAAATTTCACGTTGATTATGCTCGTTATTTGTGCTTATGTTTCTGCACATATACAACAACATTTAATTAAATCAAGCTTTAAAAATAAACAACTTGTACAAGCCGCTGAATCTCAAGTTGAAATAACTGAACGACTAAACGAGAAACTAAATATCGAGATGAAACGCTCCCAAGAAGCCAGTCTAAAGTTGCAAAATTATTCTCAAACGCTCGAAGAAAAAATTAAAGAACGTACAATAGATTTAGAGAATATTCATCGCGACTTAAAAAACAAGCAAACCAACCTTGTGCTTGCGCATGAAATTGCGGGCTTAATTCCTTGGGATTGGAATATTACCAATCGAAAAATCACATTCACTGATAAATTAAACAGAACACATCTTAAAAACTCAGATTTACATCGCGCAAAACTTTTAAGCCTTATTCACCCTGATGATTTAAACCACTTTAAAACTGAAATGCGTTTGCATTTACGTGGTATTACAGAGCGCTTTGAAGCGACATATCGTATTAAAAGATTTGATGATAAATGGTGTTGGGTACACGATATTGGCAGTGTAATTTTACGCGACCCGAACTCTAAACTCCCTTTGCACATGGTTGGCATCCGACGTGACATTCATCAAGAACGCCAAGATCAAGAGCGTTTAAAACTCACAGCAAGTGTACTACGACAAGCGGCTGAGGGAATTGTCATTTTGGATGAAGATTTCAAATATGTTGAAATTAATCCATTTTTTGAAGATATTACAGGTTTTAATCGTGACCAAATTATTGGAAAACATATCTTTGATATCACTGAAAACTACAAGGCAAAACAAAGAAGTAACCACAATAAAGTCATCACTGAGATTATGCAACATGGCATTTATGATGGTGAAACTGTCGAGAAGTTTTTATCGGGTAAAAAGATTGCCATACGTTTTCATATCAATGCTGTAAAAGATGAACAAAACAGAACCATTAACTATATTTGTATTATTTCTGACTTAACTGAGCATAAACGCCAAGAACAGCGCTTATCTTATTTAGAAAACTACGACACACTCACCGATTTACCCAATCGACTGTATTATCACGAGCATCTTCATCAATATTTAATGAATCAGCAAGACTCTATTCAACATCTTGCAATTCTTCGTGTAAATATTGATAGATTCCGTCCAATTAATGAATATTTAAATAATAGCGGTGGTGATGAGCTTTTACGTCAATTTTCACAGCATTTAAGATTAGCCACACCAGAGGCTCTCATTGTTGCTCACTTAAGCAGTGATAATTTTGCAATTGTTTATGAAGTTTCACATATTCGCCCATCAATTAAAGAGCACTGTGATCGAATTACTAAAGCACTTCACACACCTTTTATTTTAAATGGCGAAGAACACTTAATTACAATTTCTATTGGTATTGCACTCTACCCTGAACATGGTCGTCAGATTGATTATTTAAACAACTGTGCAGAACAAGCTCTATTTGAAGCGAAACGCTTAGGTGGTAACACCATAAAATCGTACTCAACTGAAATCAGCAAATTAACCGATGATAGTGTTCAACTAGAACGTGAATTACGACATGCAATTCTCAACGATGAGTTGACCGTCTACTACCAACCTAAAGTATATTTCTCAGATCATAAAATCCAAGGATTTGAAGCACTAGTTAGATGGCAACATCCAACAAAAGGTGTTATTTCACCCAATACTTTTATTCCAATTGCAGAACAAACCAGTCTTATTTCTGAAATTGGTCAAATTGTCATTACAAAAACAGCACAGCAGATTCAAATCTGGAAAAACATGGGATATGAAAATATTCGCGTGTCATTTAATGTCGCTGCACAACAACTCCATCGTGGAAACTTAATCAGTACAATTGATGGTGTGATCAGCAAATACCAAATTTCAGGTCAAAACTTAGAACTAGAGCTAACAGAATCATCGTTATTAGAAAACTCATGTGCGATGAAAACAACATTAGAAGAAATTAGAAAACGTAATATTCAAATTTCATTGGATGACTTTGGAACAGGATACTCTTCACTATCTTATTTAACAGACTTCCCAATTGATATTCTAAAAATTGATAAAAGTTTCGTGTCCAAAATTGGACAACATAAACAAGAAGCAGTCATTAGTGCTATCGTGACTATGGGTAAAGCTATGGGAATGATTATTGTTGCTGAAGGAATTGAAACCACAGATCAGCTTAATTTCTTAAATAATCTGAACTGCCATTTAGCTCAAGGTTACCTATTTTCAAAACCATTGACGAGCCATGATGCAACAGATTTTTTAAAATCAAACAGTACATCTTCCAAACATCTTTGTTAATCCGGTCATATCTATTATCTCCTCAAGAATGCATGAATTTTGAGCTTCTTTGTCTGTCCGAAAAGTTCAACTAATGATATATTCCTAAAGGAAGGCACATATCCGCTAGATGTACTAGCAATAATGTAAGAAAAGAGATAAAGATGGACGATCAATCATTAAAGCAGCAAGCTTTGTATTACCACGAATTTCCTACCCCAGGAAAAATCAGCGTTACGCCAAGTAAACAACTTATTAACCAGCATGATTTAGCACTTGCTTATTCACCTGGTGTTGCTGCACCGTGTCTAGAAATTGAAAAAGATCCATCAAAAGCAGCTTTATATACAGCTCGCGGAAACCTTGTTGCCGTTGTCAGTAACGGTACTGCAGTACTCGGTTTAGGTAATATTGGACCTTTAGCATCTAAACCTGTTATGGAAGGTAAAGGTGTTCTTTTCAAAAAATTTGCTGGCGTCGATGTTTTTGACATTGAAATTGCAGAAAATGATCCAGATAAAATTGTAGATATTGTGGCTGCATTAGAGCCTACTTTTGGTGGTATTAACCTTGAAGATATCAAGGCACCAGAGTGCTTCTACATTGAACAAAAACTACGTGAACGCATGAACATTCCTGTGTTCCATGATGACCAACACGGCACTTCAATTATTGTTGGTTCTGCATTATTAAATGCACTTCAATTAAACGGCAAAAAAATTGATGAAATCAAAATTATTGCTTCAGGTGCAGGTGCTGCTGCCCTTTCTTGCTTAAACTTACTTTGTGCACTTGGCGCGAAGAAAGAAAATATCATTGTTGCCGATTCACGTGGTTTATTGACGACTCAACGTCAAGGTCTAGATGAATCTAAGAAAGCATACGTACAAGACATCGAAGGCACTCAACTTGCCGATGTGATGGAAGGTGCAGATATGTTCCTTGGTCTGTCTGCTGCAGGTATCTTAACCAAAGAAATGGTTAAGTTAATGGCTAAAGATCCGATCATCTTCGCTCTAGCAAACCCAGATCCTGAAATTTTACCTGAACATGCACATGAAGCACGTTCTGATGTCATTATGGCAACAGGTCGTTCTGACTATCCAAACCAAGTAAACAATGCGCTTTGCTTCCCATACATCTTCCGTGGTGCACTTGATGTTGGTGCAACAACAATCAATGAAGAAATGAAGATTGCATGTGTACATGCAATTGCACGTATGGCACATGTTGAAGCAGATGCTGCATCTTATGGTGAAAAATCTGCATCATTTGGTCGTGATTATTTAATTCCACGCCCACTTGATCAACGCTTAATTCTTGAAATTGCACCTGCAATTGCTCAAGCAGCAATGGATTCTGGTGTAGCAACACGTCCAATTGAAGACTTTGCGCATTATCGTCAACGCTTGTCTGAGTTTGTTTATAACTCTGCATTCATGATGAAACCTATCTTTGCTCAAGCAAAAACAGATCCTAAGCGTATTGCTTATGCTGAAGGTGAAGATTTACGTGTACTTCGTGCAGTTCAAATTGCAGTAGATGAAGGCTTAGCAACACCTATTCTTGTAGGTCGTACGGCTGTTATTGAAGCAAATATTAAGAAATTAGGCTTACGTCTTGAACATGGTGTAAACATCACCATTGTTGATCAAGAAAAAAATCCTGATTATGAAAAATTTGCAGATGATTACTACACAATTATGCAACGCAAAGGTGTAACACCTGAGTATGCTCAGCGTGAAACACGTCGTCGTTCTACTCTTATTGCTGCAATGTTAGTTAAGCATGGCTTAGCTGATGGTATGTTATGTGGTACGTATTCTAGCTACGACATTCATTTAGACTTCGTTCGTAACATCATTGGCTTAAAAGAAGGTCGCAAAAACTTCTTTACGCTAAATGCGTTAATGCTTGAAGATCGTAACTTATTTATTGCAGATACTTACGTAAATACAAACCCGACTGCTGAACAACTTGCTGAAATGACTATTTTAGCAGCTGAAGAAGTACGTCGTTTTGGTATTACACCACGCATTGCTCTTCTTTCGCATTCAAGCTTCGGTTCAGATCAAAATGATCCAAGCGCACAAAAAATGCGTAAAGTATTTGAAATTTTGAGTGAAATTGCACCAGAACTTAAAGTTGAAGGTGAAATGCACGGTGATGCTGCACTTGATGAAAACATTCGTCATTTCGCATTCCCTAACTCAAGCTTCAAAGGCTCAGCAAACTTACTTATTATGCCAAACCTTGATGCTGCTAACATTTCATTTAACTTATTGAAATCGACTTCTGGCAACAACGTAACAATTGGCCCTATTCTTTTAGGTGCTGCAAAACCAGCTCATATTTTAACGCCAACGGCAACAACTCGTCGTGTTGTGAATATGACTGCTTTGACTGTTGCTGAAATTCAAGAAAACGAAAAAGAAGTGCTATAAATCTGTCTGTAAAGACCGCTTTTTAGACTTGAGAAAACCTCTATTCTGTTGCATGATGGCTTCAAGAATAGAGGTTTTTTCATGCAAGTTTATTTAGTAGGCGGTGCTGTTCGAGATCATTTACTCGATTACCCCTATCACGAAAAAGATTATGTCGTTGTTGGTGCAACGCCAGAACAACTTATTGCCTCAGGCTATCAACCCGTAGGTAAAGATTTCCCTGTTTTTTTACACCCAGAAACTAAAGACGAATATGCGCTAGCCCGTACAGAACGTAAATCTGGACATGGTTATCATGGGTTTTCATTTTATACAGATCCAAGTGTGACACTTGAGGAAGACCTAATTCGTCGAGATTTAACCATTAATGCAATTGCAATGGATGATGACGGAAAAATCTACGATCCTTATGGCGGTCAACAAGATTTAAACAATAAAATTTTACGCCATGTTTCAAATGCTTTTGTTGAAGATCCTTTACGTGTTCTTCGCATTGCGCGTTTTGCTGCACGTTATAAAGCTTTAGGGTTTAGTGTTGCGCCTGAAACATTAGCACTTATGCAGCAGCTTTCCGAATCTGGTGAATTAGAAGCTTTAACGCCTGAACGTGTATGGAAAGAAACTTCTCGTGCACTTATGGAAGATCATGCAGATGAATATTTTGAAGTTCTCCGTTCGTGTGGTGCCTTAAAGGTTTTATTCCCTGAAATAGATGCGCTTTACGGTATTCCTCAGCGTCCTGAATATCATCCTGAAATAGATTGTGGTGTTCATACTATGATGTCTTTACAACAAGCATGTAAGGCAAATTATAGTTTAGATGTACGCTTTGCCGTTTTGGTTCATGACTTAGGCAAAGCACTTACCCCTAAAGATGAATTACCACGTCATATCATGCATGAAGAGCGCGGTATTAAACCTGTTACAGAAGTATGTGATCGCTTAAAAGTATCAACAAATACCAAGCAACTTGCACTTGCTGTGTGTAAAGAGCATTTAAAATGTCATCAGGCTTTAACCTTAAAGCCTGGTACTTTATGGCGTTTGTTGCAGCGCTTAGATGTGCTACGTCGTCCTGAACGCGTGGAAGCTTTTGTTCAAGCATGTGAATGTGATTCTCGTGGTCGTTTAGGCTTAGAAAACCGTGAATACCCACAAGCTCAATATATTTTAGATGCCATTCAAGTGGTTCGTAGCATTAAAGCGCAAGATTTACCTGCCGATGTTAAAGGGCAAGAAATTGGTGAGATGTTGATTGAACGTCGCATTCATGCCATTGCTGAACTTAAACATCAATATGCGGAAAATGCATAATAAAAAAGCCCCAATTGGGGCTTTTTTATTTAAATAGAGTATAAAAATAATTATTTATACTTTTCATCTATATTGACCAACCACATCTTAAATTTAGGTTCTAACAAATACTTAAGAGAATGCATCCATGTTTTTCAATAACTGAAAATGGAGTTTAAGTTACAATCTTCATAACCAAATTCAACCCCACAATATTCACAGATATCATACGTAGGAGATTTTCCATCCTCCCCCACAGATAATATTCTTCATCATAAAAACCACATATTCGACAAGTATGTAAAATTAAACTCACGATATATTTGCAGGGAATGTAATCACTTTTTCAAGCTTCATTTGCTCCGTTGCCACCATCAATAAACGATCTACACCCAAAGCAATACCTGAACATTCAGGCATATTCGGTAATGCAGCAAGCAAATATTCATCAATTGGCATCACATGTAAACCTAGCTTCTCACGCTCTACATTATCTGCTTCAAAACGTGAACGAAGTACATCTGCATCAATAAGTTCATCATAGGCATTGGCAAGTTCTAAACCTTCAATATAAAGCTCGAAACGTGCAGCAACCAATTCCCCATCTTCATCGACTTTAGTTTTTGCTAAAGATGCTAATTCAGGTGGAAAATCGGTTAAAAAAACAGGCGTATCAAAACCTAAACTTGGCTCTACAAAATGCGAGAACAATAAATCGATATATCCTAAACGGTCATCACCTAAATCTAAATTTAATCCAACACGATTACAGCAATCTTTCAGTTCTTTTAAGCTCGCTTGTAAAGGATTCAAATCTAAACGATCCATAAATGCATGCTTATAACTTAAAATGGTTGGACGAACATCACCAAAGCGTTGTTTCAAAGTCACATTTAAAAGATCGGTCACTTCAAACATTAACTCTTTTAAGCTCATATTCGGTCTATACCATTCCAACATGGTAAATTCACTATTGTGTTTACGACCATGCTCATCATCACGAAAGACTTTGCAAATTTGATAGATAGAACCTACCCCACTTGCCAATAAACGCTTCATGGCAAATTCAGGTGAAGTCTGCAAATAATGCGTTTGCTTTTTACCTTGCACATGACGCTGTGCTTGTACAGAAGCCAGATAAACATCTGTAACACCTGCTTGAGACAATATAGGCGTTTCAACTTCTAATACATCACGCTCAGCAAAAAACTGACGAATTTGTGCATACATTTTTGCACGCGCACGAATAGCGGAAATATCACAGGTCGGTTGATATTGAATGTCTAACTGACTCATGCTTTTGGTCCTCCATGTGCTGCCCATTCACGGCGTAGCGGATAAGTTTTACGTAAATGATCAAATGCTTTTTGATCTACTTTTCCATTTTTTAAACATGCACGTAGGTTTTGATCATCTCGTGAAATATCATAAATTTCAGATAAATGTTTTACCAAAACGTCTTTTAAATTTTGATTTTGGAAAAGCTGTTCACACACTGGAAGCTGCGTTTCAAACTGCTTATTTGGAATATAATTAAACTCTTGGCAAAATGCATCGTAAATCATTTGTGTACCGCGTGCTTTGCCTTCTAAGCTATAGCCTGCAATATGCGGTGTGACTAAAGTGACTAACTTTAAGAGTTCTTCTGAAATTTCAGGTTCATGTTCAAAAACATCTAAAACAACTTTACGTTGAGTCTTTTGAATATCTTCAATTAAAGCTGCTTCTTCAACTACAGGGCCACGCGCAGAGTTAATTAAAATACTATTTGGTTTCATTTGCGCCAAAGCGGCTGAATTTATTAAATGATAAGTTGGATGTTCACCATATTGGGTTAAAGGCACATGAATTGAAATCGCATCGGCTTGTTGTAATAAGATATTTAAATCGACCTGATTAATCTGTTCACGCGTTTCAAATGGGTCAAATGCAATGACATTCCAACCCAGTAATTTAGCCATAACAGCCAAGCGCGAACCTACATTACCTAAACCAATAATACCTAAAGTAAAGTTTCCATTTGCTTGAATAAGTTCGGGTTGAAGCTTTAATAGTGCAGTAATCACATATTCTACAACAGCTTGCGCATTACACCCTGCTGCATTTGACCACGTAATTCCTTGTTGTTCTATAAGTGGAATATCGAGGTGATCTGTACCAATGGTCGCACTGCCAACAAATTTAAGGGCTGTATTATAAATAAGGTCTTCATTCACTTGAGTGACTGAACGCACTAATAAAGCTTCTGCATCTTTCACATCTACATGTGTCAAAGTACGTCCAGCTTTGTGTTGAATATCACCAAATTCAGAAAAAAAATAGTCGGTGAATGCCAGATTTTCATCTGCAACGATTTTCATAATGCCATCCAATTGTGTCATGGCATTATGATACCGTTTGGTTGAAGCATTGACTATGAAAAGTCGCTTTCTAAGCACCTATTCATATCATAAAATATAGCTATTAATATTATTTAAGTGAAATATAACCCATCAAATAAGACAAAATTTATGTAAATTTTACGGTTATATTTTTCAAAATTACTACGGATATCATTATCTTATTTTTCACATTAATGTTATGCGTTCACTCATATAAAAAACATTAAATATAATTAAATATAATTAAATATTTTACTGTTGCATAAAATGATAACTTCACATGTAAAAAATGATAAGAAGCACTAAAAAACCTACAAGATAATAACCAAATGCTCGAAAGGGATAAAACTTAGTAACACTCAAATCTCAAAAATTAATGTTAGGTTTTTCACATGAAATTAAATAAATTATTAGCCGTAACTTCTTTAGCATTGGCACTTCCGGTAGTTGCTATTGCAGCACCAACAATTACCTTTCAAGGGGAAGTAACGGATCAAACCTGTAAAGCAACAATCAATGGTCAAACGGACTCTACTGTTCTACTTCCAACTGTACCAGTAACTGAGCTTTCTGCTGCTGGCATGAAAACAGGCTTAACGCCTTTTACAATTAGCATTCAAGACTGCCAGCCAGCCGCAACATCACTTGATATTTCAACTAAGTTTCTAGGTCACAATGTGACATCTAACGGAAACCTAGGTAATTTAGCAACGGCAAATCCTGCCGATAACGTTTCCATTCAATTAACAGCAAATGCCGACGGAACAAGACCCGTTACACTTAATGGTATTACTTCTGTACCTGGCTTAGTGTTAGATGCTAATGCTACTTCTGCAACACACCAATTCGGTGCTCAATACTATGCAGAAGATACTGCAACTGCTGGTGCTGTAACAGCTGTAGCTGAATACACTCTTAGCTATAACTAAGAAAAAACTTAAATAAAACAAGTTCAATATCACAACAATTTCTCTGCTATTGCAACTATTCAATAGCAGACTTTTTCCATTTAAATTTCCTCTAATTTCACCGAGTTTACTAATGAAACTGACTTCTACATTCAAAATGTATCTTAGTGCTCTTATTTTTTTTTGTAGCGCGAGTACATCCACTTATGCAGCTGTCATCATGACTGGTACCCGTATTATTTTCCCTGCAAATCAAAATGAAAAAACAATACATCTTCAAAACAAAGACAATGTACCTAATATTGTTCAAATTTGGATAGATGAGGGAAATGAAGCCTCAACACCTGATAATACAAGTGCACCCTTTGTTGTGAACCCACAAATTTTTAAAATCGCACCAAATCAAGGTCAAATAATAAGACTAATATTCACAGGTAATAAATCAATACTCCCAGCTGATCGTGAAAGCATTTTTTATTTTAATTTTTCAGAGATTCCTGCTTCTAAAACTACAAATACAGATAAAAACAAACTAATGGTGGTTTTTAAAAATCGCTTAAAAATTTTATATCGTCCACAACGTTTGGCTATTCAATCACATGAAATTGCAAGTTTATTAAGTTACTCCATTAACAATCAATCTACAAAAATAAATGTAAAAAATAACAGCCCATATTATGCAAATATTGCTGAGCTAAGCATAAGTTTAAATGGAAAAAAAAGCGTAATACAGAAAAATACCATGGTTGCACCTTTTAGTAATGGTGAATGGAATCTTCCAGTAAAAAATGTAAATCCCTCACATGTAAAAGTAAGCATAAATCTCATTAACGATTACGGCGTAATTACAAATAATGAGCTAAAGGCTCAATCGGAGTGATGCAATGCGCGCAATTCCTTTTGTATGTACTCAGGACTTTCCTCACATACCAATAATACTCGGATTAATTACTATTTTACCTACATCAACAATTGCTAGTACTTTAGCTGATGTTATAGCTCCAATATACAAAGAATCTATGTCATCCGACAAAGCTATAACAGCACCTCAGAGAGAGACTACTCAGATAAACAAAGAAGAACATAATACAGAAAATGATTTTGTATTCGATAGCGCATTTTTTCGTGGTTCCAATATAAATCAAACAACACTTTTACGATTAAGTGAAGGTAGAGAAATTAGTGCTGGAGATTACAAAGTTGATATTTTCATTAATAATCAATTCATAGAAAAAGCAAATATAAAGTTTATTGAAACCGATCATAATAAAGTTCAACCGTGTTTTAAACTTGCACAACTTGAACGTGCTTCAATCTTAGTTAAATCCTCAGATAGTCTAGACACATGTCAAACATTAGAACAAGCTATTGGCAGTGGTAGTACACAATTTGATGTATCACGCTTACGACTAGATTTAAGTATTCCACAAAGTTTAATTAAGCAAACACCCAGAGGCTATGTTCCACCTTCTCAATTAGATGATGGTGAAACTATTGGCTTTATTAATTACTATGCGAACTATTTTTATAGTAACTATGAAAATTATGGTAAGAACTTTAAACAAGATTCAACCTATTTGTCCTTAAATGGCGGCATTAACTTTGGGAAATGGCAATTTCGTCAACAATCTAGTTTAACCAACAATAACCAAGGTACTGAATGGAATAATATTCGTAGCTATTTTAAAAGACCAATTCCATCCATTCAAAGTGAGTTAAGAGCTGGACAACTAACATCTTCAGGTCGTTTTTTTTCAGGATTAAGTTTTAATGGGATTAACTTAAGTACCGATGACAGAATGCTACCAGACTCCGTGCGTGGCTATGCACCTATTGTACAAGGTATAGCAAAAACTACTGCTAAAGTGACTATTCTACAAAATGGTCGTGAACTTTATCAAACTACTGTCGCACCTGGACCATTTAAAATTGCCGACTTATATCCAACAAGTTATAACGGCGATATCGACGTTGTCGTCATGGAATCGGATGGTTCTAAATCTGAATTCAGAGTCCCCTTTTCGGCTGTACCTGAATCTGTTCGTCAGGGTGCTTTTAAATATAATTTTGACATTGGTCGTACTCGTGACATTGGTGAAGACACAAACTTTACAAACATTACAACTCAATACGGTTTAAACAATCAAATTACGCTAAACAATGGTTTTCGATTTGCCCAAGATTATCAAGCTATTATGATGGGTACAGCCTATACCAATTTTATTGGTGCTTTTGGTGCTGAAGTTACCTATTCAAGAACAAAATTTGAAAATGACAATACTTTGCAAGGTTGGATGTTTGGCGCAAATTACAGCAAAACATTTCAAGCTACAAATACAACCGTTGCCTTAGCTGGTTATAGATTTTCAACCGAGGGTTATCGTGATTTATCCGATGTCATTGCATTACGTAAATCCATAAAAGATGGTACACCATTTCAATCTGCAACGTATCAAGAACGCTCTCGTGCAACACTAACCTTAAACCAATCATTAAATCAGTTTGGCACATTATTTATTTCAGGCTCTGCATCCCAATATAGAGATGAGAAATCGAATGATTTACAGCTACAAGTAGGTTATGGAAAAACGCTCAGTAATGGCATTACTCTGAACTTCACGCTTTCTAGACAAAAAATTGCGTATCAATATTCCAATGAATATTATCCAAATAAAAACTACACACAGTTCAATCAACAAAGTAATACAACTTTGGGTTTATCCGTTAATTTTCCATTACAAAAAACAAAATCTATTCGTGACTTAACACTGAATTATACCCAAAGTGATGCTGAGAAAAATTATCAAGCTACAATACATGGTGATATCGAAAAAATTAAAGATTTAAGCTACAACATCGGTATTAATTACGATGATCAAACCAATATTAATGTTTGGACAGGTGGTCTAAATAAACGTTTTGATTATTTAAATACCTCTGTCTATGTATCAAAAGGGAATAACTACTGGCAAGGCTCCGCTAATGCTCAAGGTGCCTTAGCAATACATAGTGGTGGAATTACTTTTGGCCCATATTTAAGTGACACTTTTGCATTAATTAAAGCCAAAGGTGCAAGTGTACTAAATGCCCAAGGAACTAAAATTAATCGCTTTGGATATGCTCTTATTCCTGCCCTAACACCTTATCGTTATAACACTATTGCTCTCAATCCTGAAGGAATGTCTGCACATACAGAGCTCGCTTCTGGTGACACTAAAATCGCACCCTATGCAGGTTCAAGTGTGAAAATCAATTTTGATACTTATCAAGGATACCCAGTACTGGTTCACGGTGTATTTGAAGATGGTTCAAATATTCCTTTTGGTTCGGAAGTATTTAATGAAGATGGTGAAAATATTGGACTAGCTGGACAAAATGGACAAATCTATTTCCGTGCAAACAAACATCAAGGAAAAATTCAGGTCACTTTGAGTACTGATGAAAATGATCAATGTTTAATACATTACACCATTCCACAATCTCAGTTAGATGCACCTTTAATACGCTTAAATGAAACATGTAAGGTCGAGAAACAATAATGCGCTATTTCATAAAATTATCCATTTTACTTATCTCACTTTTTGCTGTTTCAATATCTTATGCTCGCTGTACTCGAACACAATACCTTGATGCAGGTGACAGTTACGCAGCTGCGCTAAATTTTGGCACACTAAACTTGAGTTCAGCTTATTTACAACCAATAGGCACTGTACTTGGACATATTGTTATACCAACCACTCACCGAGCTGTAGCACCAGCGACAACCATTTGGACATGTGATGAAGCAGACTTACCCAATATTTACTTTCTTGTTGCGACAAATGGTGATGAACCTTTTGGTGGTCATGTCGAAACAGGAGCCATCGATAACTTAGCTGGAGTATATGCTACATGGTGGCAATATGTAGGTTTAAAACAAGAAATGGATGGTGTTGTTTTTTCTAGATATTGGAAACGTGTTCCTATAAAAAATTATTTATTAGAGGGCGGTAAAATTAAAATCCGCCTCATGGATATTCCTCCCTTAGAAGCCACTTTATATCGTATTAGCTCACTTCCTTCTTATTCTAGAGGTTCATTTTGCAATACAATGATGATTGATCGTGGCTCATATAAAAGTGGTAAATTATCTGGAACAAATATTACGTCATCTTGCAACCAACCAAGTGGCTACATTCAACTAGGTGGTACAAGTAGTGTTTCATTCGCATGGATACCAGATAAAGAAGGTGCCGACAGTAATACTAGTTTTTATTTTTTTGCCGCTTATGGTATGGCATTTGGGCTAAATACAAGTACAAGCACACTTAGCCAAGCAGCAACTTGTGTCGCTAGAAATGCAACACCTATAGTCAACCTTCCACCAATTTCAACAGTAGAGTTACGTAATGGTTTACGCTCCGTTGCCAATTTTAATGTAGAAATTGAATGTAGTAACTCTGCTATTTCTGGCACAAATACCGATCAAGTTGCAATTGGCTTTCAGCCATCAAACAAGGCATACGATAATGCTCAAAAATTAGGTCTAATTAATGCAAATGGTTCTGTGAATTATCTAGTTGATGATAACTATGGTAGTTCACAATCTACGGAGGGTGTCGGCATTCGACTTGAAAACCCAAGTACAAATACCAAAATGCATTTTCTAAACCAATATGCCATTTCTGGTGGTGGAGCAAATGCTGGTTGGTATCCTATTTTTGAAGGAAATCCATCTCAACTTGGTTCACAAAATTCTGGCTACACCAACTATATGCAACAGTACAGTGCTGTATTAGAAAAACTGCCTAATATAGATATGCCAAAAGCCGGAACGATAAAATCACGTGCAACAGTTGTGGTAAAAGTGCAATGAAAAAAATAATCATGTATTTACTTATAGGGCTACTGAATTGTATTACATTAAATTCTAGCCAGGCAGGTTTATTAGCATCAGCTTCACGTGTGATTTTTCATGAAAACAATAATGAAAAATCACTCATGTTAACCAATACGAATGATTATCCTATCATTAGTCAAATTTGGGTGGATGACGGATTTACAGGTCCAGAATACCCAAATGTACCTTTTGCTATAGTTCCTTCGGCATTAAAGCTTGCCCCAAAGGAAATCAAAGGCATACGTATACTATATAATGGTATGAGCTTACCCAAAGATCGCGAATCGATGTTTTGGCTTAATCTATATGAAATTCCATCTACAAAAAAAGATTCAATTCCAAATAACTATTTAACCTTAGCAATGAATACTCAACTCAAAATTTTTTATCGACCTAAAAATTTGAAAACAGAGTCTATTAATCATCTTCAAGAAAAAATTCAATATCAACTACTAAAAGATCAAGAAAAGTGGGTTTTAAAAATAAAAAATCCGAGCCCTTATTTTCTTAATTTTACAGGCTTAGATATCTCAAATGAATACTCAAAATCTAAAATTACCAATGAGCTAGATAATGCATTAGCACCTTTTTCTGAAAAATCTTATCAGTTTGAAAATAATAATTTTATTAAGCTTGAAGAAAACAGACTTCAGTACAACTTAATTGATGACTACGGTTTCGCAGTACATTTCAATGTTAATTTATAATATATTTAATTAAAAATCATTATTTTATCTAAATTTAACTCACGCCATTGCATTGGGCTATAACCCGTTTTAGCTTTAAATGCACGATTAAATGAAGTCTGCTCTTTGTAGCCCAGTAAATCTGCAATTTCAACAATTGTAAGACTATTACTTTGCAAATATTGTTTTGCTAACAGAATTCTAGTGTTGTTCAGCATCGTTTTAAAACATAATTGATGTTCTTTCAATGTACTTTGCAAGGCTCTAGGTGTTACATCTAAATATTCAGCCACAGTGCTAACTTTAGGACTCTGCTCGCTAATTGCCTTAATAATTGCTCTATTTACATTATCTAAAAATGACATTTTTTTTGGTAAATCTTTAATAATACTATCGGCTTGTTTTGCTAGAATATTAAATAGCATAGGATCATACGTATGCAATTGCATTTCCATAAGCTCTTTAGACAAGACTAAGGTTGTACGCTCCGCATTAAAAATTACAGGACAATTAAAATAATTTTCATATATCTTTGGCTTTTTAGGAGGTGGAATAGCAAGCTCTACACTTATAAAAATCTGATCAGAAGAAGTTTTACGCGTTAACTGTAATATCCGTTGATACATGATAGCAACTTGAAACTCTTCTGAAATTTCAGTCTCTCGTTGATAAAGCCCCACTTTATAATAGGCAGGTAACTCCCATGAAACTACAACCGTATCATCCTTAAAAAACAACTGCTTAGGCGTAAAGTCATACCATAACACAGTATAGTGTTTTGGATAACGAATATACTCAATTAAACTTTTGCATGTCGCAGCCATATATGCAGTAATACCAATATGACTAGCATTCACTTGCTTAGCAATCTCGAGCCCTATGCCTTCTTTTTTATAGCACAAATCAACATTTTTTAATTTTTTAAACCAACGATAAAGCGGAATACGCTCTTCAAAATGATAATAATGATGTACAGGAGGTTTTAGATTTTCGTGAACACAAAATTCTTCTAGCAGCCGAACCATGCCACTACAAACACTCTTCGTTTTTAAAAACGATTGCATAAAACCCCCAAAAAACTTCCACTGATTTTTTAATTGAATTATTAATTAATAAAAAGCTTTAAAAACACCAGAATTCAAAGCAACTTTCATAAAATGACCCAATCCATACACAAAGAACAAACTATTTATAATTTATTACAACTAAACAATATCGTTGTATTTGCTTTGTAATACTAAATAAAAGATTTTTATTTTTATTGTTTAATTATTAATATTTTTTTACCATTACTTATCTACCCACTTCTTAACTCATTCAATTTTAATTCAAAAAAAACGAGGCATATTGCCTCGCTTATGACCTAAAGCTTATTATTTCCCTTCAACATCGAGGAAAATTTTAGGATCAACTGTATTACCGTATAAAGGTTTTAAAGTTTCATCGTAAATTTTCTGAATTTCACCTGTATCACGTAAATGTTTTATTTCCGTATTCAACCAATTCAATAATTCGACATTGCCTTTTTTCACAGCAGGTGCAATAAAACCTTCATTACCAATTTGCGGAATACCAACAATAAAATTTGGATTTTGAGCAGCCCAAGCCAACGCATAAGTACTATCTTGTGAAATTGCATCACCTCGACCATCTTTTAGTGCGTTAAAAGCATCTGTATTTTGTTCAAATTTCAACAATTTCACTTTAGGATAATTTTTTGTGAAATAACTGTCCGAACTTGAACCTTTATTAACAATTAATGTTTTATTTTCTAAATCTGCAACAGAATTAATTGGGTTTTTCTTTGGCGATGCAATCCCTAAAGATGCTTTCAAATATGGTTCTGCAAAATCTACAACCTCCTTACGTTCAGGTGTTACAGAAAAACTTGCAAACACGACATCTACTTTGTTTGACTTTAAAAACTCAACACGATTTGCCGCTTCGGTGACCACATATTCAATTTTATTTTCATCGCCTAATAAGTCTTTAGCAATATGCTTAGCAACAGCAATATCAAAACCTTGATTTTTTCCTTGGCTATCGACATAACCAAATGGAGGATTATCTGCAAAAACAGCCACACGAATCACATCATTCTTTTTAATTTGTTCGATGCTAGATGTTTGTGAATCTTGCGTGTTTTCGTTATTACCACATGCCGTTAAACCAATTGCTGAAAGCGTTAAACCTGTAGCAAAGATAAGTGATTTTTTAGATATCATTTTAATTTCCTATTCTATTAATAACTTAAAATATTTAAGAACGCCTTAGCACGTTCTGTTTCAGGCTGTTTAAAAAATACATCTGGTGATGCTTCTTCAATAATGTTGCCTTTATCCATAAAAATAATTCTGTCTGCGACCTTTTGAGCAAAACCCATTTCATGGGTCACAATTAACATTGTCATTCCTTCTTGAGCCAAACCCAAAACCACCTCCAAAACCTCACGCACCATTTCAGGATCTAGTGCAGCAGTAATTTCATCCATCAACATGACTTTAGGTTGCATTACCAATGAGCGTACAATGGCAATACGCTGTTTTTGCCCACCCGATAAATTACGTGGATAATCCAATTTTCGATCAAACAACCCAACACGTTTTAATAATGCATCAGCAAATTTTTCTGCCTCTGCTCTTTCACGTTTTTGTGCTTTTAGTGGCCCCAATAAAATATTATCAATCACGTTCATGTGACCGAATAATTCATAATTTTGGAAAACCATACCAATATCTTGACGTACTGCTGTCCAAGCAAGATCTTTCCCTAAAACACCGACATGTTCTAAACGTATTTCTCCAGCTTGAATATCTTCCAGACCATTTAAACAACGTAATAAAGTGCTTTTACCACAGCCCGATGGACCAAGAATAACAACCACCTCACCTTGCTGAACATTCAAATTAATGCCTTTTAAAATCTGGGTATCGCCAAAGCTTTTTTTAAGATCTTTAATTTCTAATAACGACATTTTTATTCCCAAACCTTTTCTAAATAACGTGATAGTAATGACAATGGATAGCAAATTAAAAAATATAAAATAAAGATCAAACCATAAATCCAAAGTGCGGCATTGGGTTCGACCAATAATGAGTTTTCAATAATTTGTTGCCCTACTTTCAAAACTTCAATTACACCAATTAGCACTGCTAAGGAGCTTGTTTTTACCATGCGTGTAAAGAGGTTAATCACCCCTGGGGTAATTCGCTTCAAACTTTGAGGAAATATCACATTAAATAACACTTGAGTTTGGCTTAAACCTAGAGCTAAAGCAGAATCACGCTGATGTTTATCAATAGAGCTTATGCCTGCACGAACTAAATCGCCCATTTCTGCTGTGCCCCATAAAACAAAGACAAAAATACAGACCCAAAATGATGAAAACTGCCAATTAAACCAAGTTGCAAAGCCAAAATAGAAAACAAATAACAAGACGAGAATTGGAATAATTCGAAATACTTCAAGATAAATACGGCATATAATTTTGATGAAGATATTTTTGGAGCTCATGATTACACCAAAAATCGTACCAAGAACTGCTGATAAAATTACTGAAATAAATGCAATTTGAACCGTTTGCCAAAGTCCTAAAAAAATACGCTCTAGGTGACTAGGCTGAAATAAATACTCAAGCCCCATGACTCACCTTTTTACTTCGATATTCCAAATAGCTTGTGAATGCGGACATAGGTAATAAAATAATGAGATATGCACACACCAATAGAAATAAGGCTTCAGTTGTTTTGTAATCCATACCTATTAAGTCTTTGGTCACAAACAATAGCTCTACAATTGCAATTGCACTTAAAATTGAGCTTTCTTTAATAAGAAATAAACAGTTTGCCCCAATGGCAGGAATCGACACACTCATTGCCTGAGGGAAAGTTACATAACGAAAAACCTGTACAGGCTTTAACCCAATACTTTTAGCAGAATCAATTTGCCCTTTTGACACCGATTGTAAACCTGCACGGAATACTTCTGCCATATAACTTCCACCTAAGAAAGTCAGACCAATAATGCCACAAGCAAAACCATCAATTTTAATGCCTATTTTAGGTAAGCCGTAATACAGAAAAAATAGTTGAATCAAGAGCGGCGTATTTCTAGACAACTCTATATAAATAGTAGTAAGCGTATGAAATACAGGAATTTTATATGTTACAAATATGCTTGCAATGAGCCCAACCAAAATAGAAAGAGCAATACTAATCACTGAAATTTCAAGCGTAGTGATTGTTGCCGAATAAAATTGTGGCAACACGCTTTGTATGTAAAGCCAATCCAAAGGGAACATCTCAAAGTGAATAAGAAATATGTTTAGAAATCTAAACTTGGCTATTTTATTCGACAGCTATATCACTAAAAAACAATATAAACATATAAGCTTTTCTAAAAAAACTATTTAACAATATTTCAAAATATTAATTAATAAGAGCTTTTGTAAACTTATTTCTCTTTAGGTAAAATTACATTTCAAGCTGTATCTATCACTTTAATAAAATTATTAAATTTCATTGTTTTATAAAAATTAAAATCTTTATTTTTACAGAAACATTGTCAACTCATCAGTTTTCAACCATTAAACCGAATATCTTATAAAACGCTAAAGTCTGAATAATATATGTTCACATTACTATGCTTAGAGTTCAAAGTCTTATTGTGCAATATACCTAGGTGAATGACTGTTCTAATGTCAAAGCTTAATCAAAAATATTTTTCTAATCTTTATTACAGGTATAAAAAAAGCCCTGATATTATCAGGGCTTTTTGAATTTGGCGGAAGCGGTGAGATTCGAACTCACGGAGGGGGTAAACCCTCGTCGGTTTTCAAGACCGGTGCATTAAACCGCTCTGCCACGCTTCCATGTGCGCCATAATACGGAGCTTTTTACATTATGACAAGAGAAAAAAACACCTAAAGCATTCAAATGAATATTGTTTCACCAAAATAACAAAAAAACCTTATAGTTTGGCTGCTAATTCAGCACCTTCACGTATTGCACGCTTAGCATCTAGCTCTCCTGCAAGCTTTGCACCACCAATAACATGATAATTCGCTAACGTATTTTCACCATCTGTCGGCATAATTTCCTTTACAGACTCTTGTCCCGCACAAACAACCACGGTATCCACACGCAAAAGTTGATCTTGCCCTGCTGTTTCAATCCACAAACCTTCATCTGTAATAGATTTATATTGAACTCCGCGTAACATACGTACATTGTTTTTCTTTAATTGTGCTCTATGTACCCAGCCTGATGTTTTACCCAATCCCGCACCCAACGGTGACGTTTTCCGTTGTAATAAATAAATTTCACGTATAGGTGGGTCAATTTCAGCGCGTACCGTACCACCTTCCGTTATATAGTTCGGATTTGGATCTACACCCCACTCACGTTGCCATTCATGTAAAGGTTGCGGTTGTGCTTGATGTGGTGGTTTCAGTAAAAATTCTGAAATATCAAAACCAATCCCTCCTGCACCAATCACTGCAACTTTATAACCCACTTCTGCGCCACGCAAAACTTCTGCATAAGAAAGTACTTGTGGTAAATCACTCCCTTCAATTTTTAATGCGCGTGGCACAACACCTGTTGCAACAACAACATCATCAAATCCTTCACGTTCTAATTGTTCACGGTTCACTTTTGTATTTAAACGCAGTTCAACACCTGTTTTTTCAAGTTGAACTTTAAAATAACGAATAGTTTCGTGAAATTCTTCTTTACCTGGTACAACTTTCGCTAAATTAAACTGACCACCCACATCTGCACTTGCTTCAAATAACGTAACTTGATGACCTCTGCTTGCTGCCACTGTTGCCGCAGACATACCTGCAACGCCTCCACCCACTACAGCAATTCGCTTTGGTTTTTTCGTTTTTAAATAAACCAATTCTGTTTCGTATGCCGCTTGTGGATTCACCAAACAACTAACACGCTGATTTTTAAATGTATGATCTAAACATGCTTGGTTACAGGCAATACAGGTATTAATTTCATCTACACGATTGGTCGCTGTTTTATTTACCCAAAATGGATCTGCTAATAAAGGTCGTGCCATTTGAATCATATCGGCCTTACCTGAAGAAATAATGTCTTCAGCCGTTTCAGGCATATTAATTCGGTTTGATGCAATGACAGGGATATCTACATGTTTTTTCACTTCTGCCGTGTAATCGACAAATGCTGCACGTGGTACAGAAGTTACGATAGTTGGAATACGTGCTTCATGCCAGCCTATACCTGTATTAAGTAAGGTAATTCCTGCTTCTTCTAATGCTTTTGCTACAGTGATGACTTCATCCATGGTATTGCCATCGTGAACCAAATCGAGCAATGACAATCGGAAGCAAATAATAAATTTATCACCCACTTCTTTACGAATGGCTTTTACAACTTCTACAGCAAAGCGCATACGATTTTCTATTGCACCGCCCCATTGGTCTTCTCGCTGGTTTACATGTCGACTAAGAAATTGATTCAGTAAATAGCCTTCTGAACCCATAATTTCCACACCATCGTAACCTGCTTTTTTAGCTAGATTTGCTGAATTTGCATAATCTTTGATTGTGCTAAGAATCGTTCTTTCACTCATTTTTCGTGGTTTAAATGGTGAAATAGGTGATTTTATTGCACTTGATGACACGACAAAGGGTTGATAGCCATAGCGTCCTGCATGCAGTATTTGTAATAATATTTTTGCACCATGCTTATGTACGGCACGTGTGACGAGTCTATGTGGTACAACATCACCCAAGGTATTCATAGTACCGCCCGCAGGAAGTAACCAACCTTGTCTATTGGGTGAAATTCCACCTGTAATAATTAAGCCTACACCGCCTTTTGCACGTTCACCAAAGTATGCTGCTAGTTTTGGGTAGTTATAAAATCGGTCTTCCAAGCCCGAGTGCATTGAACCCATGACAACTCGGTTTTTAATGGTGGTAAAACCTAAATCTAGTGGTTTTAAAATGTTTGCATAGCTAGTTGTCATGTGGCGTTCCTTTTTAATTTTGGCTTTGCAACTTGTTGCATAATACTTTAGCTGATTTTTCTTTTTTGTTTATGACATTTTTATGCAAATCTGTGAATGTTCGGTCAATTAGAATTAAAACGCCAAAAAGCTCCTTACCTCTATCAGATGAAAAATATATTCCTCAAGAAAAATATGAAGTCATTTCATAACTACCTCTCCCTAACCCTCTCCTATTAGGAGAGGGAATTTACATTGTAAATCTAAGAAATAAAAAAAAGCGTAGCTTTCGCTACGCTAGAGATAGGGCTTTACCACTTTATCGTTATTATAACTTTTGCATTATTTCCAATTTTTCAATTTAGAAGTATGACCAATCCCCACATTAAAACTGTTTGTAGGGTCAAGTTTTTGGTAATGCGTTTTCAACGCAGGCTTTGCCACATATAAATGCCCCACATTATGCTCAGCAGGATATTCCGCGCCACGATCATCCAACAACTTCCACATTTCATGTTCCATTACTAAAGGATCAACACCTTTTTTCACAATATAATCTTGATGGAATACATGGCATAAGAAATGACCGTAATACAGTTTATGAAGGATTTTCTCATCCATCTCTTTTGGCAAAGTTTCAATCCATTGGCGATCATTACGGCGTAACGCAATATCAAGCGCGACAATATCTTCAACTTCTCTCAAATGCGTATCACGGTAACGAATTGCCGCACCTGCCACCGCAAAACGGTGTAAAAATGCTTTACGTCCTTCATCCGCATCACACAAAAAGAAGTTACCTGTTGTATTTGTTTTAAAGTAATTTTCAAAGTACTTCTGTACAAGTTCAACATCCTGATTTTCAATACGAAGAACCAAGTGATGCTCGTATAAATCACGGAATTCATTCATACGTTTTGGTAAATGAGATGGTAAAAACTTCGTCACCAATTGTAGAATTTTATCGCTTAAACCACGTAAACCAAATTTCTGTAAATGACCATCTATCTTATCTTTCATTGCAAATGCAGCCGGCACTTTTGCCGTACCAAATTTTTCAATGAACATAAATGTGTCTTTGCCGTACTCTGCGCCAATATCGTAGGCAACTCGATGAATATACTCACCTGCAATAGGTACATTCGGTAAATCTTTCAATAAAAAACGACGGATTTCAGTCAAATCATCGTGTGAATTTGTACCCACATAAAAAACTTGGCTCGGAATTTTCTCAAAGGTATCTAAACGAACTGCAAATACGCATACTTTCCCTGCCGAACCCGAAGCCTCAAATAAACGTGTTGGATCTGCATTAAAACGTGCAGGTGTGTCTTCATCTACCTGACGCACATCATGTGAATAATGCTGATCCGATGCACAGCGATGTTCTTCTTGTTTCACATCTGTTGATGTGTATTTTTGATGCTGTAGATTTTTTAAAATTTCTTCAGGCGTATCCCCTAAATGAATACCCAAATGGTTGATAAGTTCTAATTGTCCATCATCATTCACGCGTGCATATAAAGCGAGTTCTGTATAAGCAGGTCCACGGCGTACCAAAGCACCACCCGAGTTATTACACACACCGCCAAGCACCGATGCACCAATGCATGACGAACCAATTACTGAATGCGGCTCACGGTTATAGGTTGCAAGTTCTTTTTCTAAAGCATCAAGCGTTGCACCAGGTAAACAAACCACTTGTTTACCGTCTTGAATCACTTGAATTCCAGCTAAACGACGTGTACTTAAAAGCAATACAGGACGATCATATTCTCCAAATGGCGTAGAACCACCTGTTAAACCTGTATTTGCTGCCTGCATAATCACAATAAAATCCGCTTCTACTGCGATTTGAAGTACTTTCCATTGTTCTACCAATGAACCTGGTGCTACAACCGCAAAAACCTCACCCGAACCATAACGTCTCCCCTGACGATATAAACGTGTATCACTGTCATCAGTTAATACATGTTGCTTACCTACAACATCAATTAATTTTTGTAGGGATTGCTGTTGGTTTTGAATCACAGACATACTCAGATTCCTTGAAGACTCTTTACAGTACAATAGGCTTTGATGGGATATGTTTTAGCTCATTCAATCATATTTAAAATGAATACGATTGAATGACAAATGCAATGCCGCTTTTACCGAAATAAAAGCAACGATTATCTAGTTCGTAGAAAGTAAGGTCTTAACCTGCTAACTCACGATCCAACTTCACTAAACAGTCAGATGTAATATCAGCAATCGTTTTTGCACCTGTGAGTGTCATTGCAACACGCATTTCTTTATCCATCAGTTCTAGTAAGTTACTTACGCCTTCACCGCCTGCTGCACCTAAAGCATAAACAAATGCACGACCTAACATACAAGTATCCGCACCCATCGCAAGCATACGCACAACGTCTAAACCGTTACGAATGCCTGAATCTGCAAGAATTTTAATATCGCCTTTTACAGCATCGGCAATTGGAGGTAATGCACGTGCAGAAGATAAAACACCATCCAGCTGACGACCACCATGGTTTGAAACCACAATACCATCGGCACCAAAACGTACAGCATCTTTGGCATCTTCAGGGTCTAAAATCCCTTTAATGACCATTGGACCATCCCAAAATTCACGAATCCACTCTAGGTCTTTCCATGAAATTGATGGATCAAAGTTATTGCCCAACCAACCAATATAGTCTTCCAAACCTGTTGGTTTACCTAAGTATTTTGAAATATTACCTAGGTCATGCGGGCGCCCCATCATCCCTACATTCCATGCCCAATGTGGGTGAAAGCAAGATTGCATATAACGACGCATTGCTGCATTTGGGCCACTCATACCTGAATGTGCATCGCGGTAGCGTGCACCTGGTACTGGCATATCCACCGTAAATACCAATGTAGAACAACCTGCTGCTTTTGCACGTTCCAAGGCATTTTTCATAAACCCGCGATCACGTAGTACATAAAGTTGGAACCACATTGGACGGTTAATTGCAGGTGCAACTTCTTCAATTGGACACACAGATACAGTAGATAAAGTAAATGGAATACCTTTTTTATCTGCTGCTACCGCTGCTTGAACCTCACCACGACGTGCATACATTCCTGTTAAACCCACAGGCGATAATGCAACAGGCATCGAAAGCGTTTCATCAAACAATTGTGTTTCAAGACTTAGCTCTGACATGTCATTGAGTACACGCTGTCTAAGTGCAATTTTTGATAAATCTTCTACATTACGCTTTAGAGTATATTCCGCGTATGCACCGCCATCGATGTAATGGAATAAAAATGGTGGCAAACGACGTCTTGCGGCTTCACGATAATCGTTCGCAGAAGAAATAATCATAATCTTATGTCCTATTTAATCGACTGGCACGTTGACGACGAGCTTCTTCTTCATCAATCATACGTACCCGTTGAACTACAAATTCGATGTGTCCACAAACTGCTTTACGAGCAGCTTCTGGATCTTGGCGTTCAATTGCATCCATCACCTGAAAGTGTTGGTCATACAAAAGCTCAAAATGGCGTGGCGTGCTATAAACTTTACGTCGACCTAACATCACGTTGTATTGCAATAAGTCAAAAATTCCGCGCATCATTTGAATGAGCACTAAATTATGTGAAGCTTCTGCAATAGCTAAATGAAAGTTCGCATCAGCAATAGCAGATTGAGCATCATCACCTAAGGTTTGAAAATGATGAATTTGCTCAAAACAATGACGAATATTTGCAAGATCTTCTGGTGTCGCACGTTGTGCAGCATACCAAGCCGTCCCACCTTCAAGCACCATTCTGGCTTCCTGCACATCTGTTCGATATTCAGGATCTTGATTCATTAAAGTTGTGAGTGGCTCAACAATTAAATTGTGTGACCAATTCACAGGGAGCTGTTGTAAATAATTACCCGCCCCAACTTTACTGACCAATACGCCAGATGCCACCAATTGCTGAATTGCTTCGCGTAGCGAACTGCGAGAAACACCAAGCTTCTCGCATAATTTACGTTCAGCAGGTAAACGCTCTCCAACCTGCATGTTGTTTTCTTCTATTAACAAACGCAGACTTTGCATAACTTTGTTGGAGACTTTCATTTATGATCCTCAATTACCTATCATGGAATCATCCATGGGAACACATAAGCTTGTAGAGTGATAATAATACCGATCATCACAGTGAACGTTATACTGTGTTTCACTGTAAAACGGAATAAATCAGACTCTTTACCAACAAGACCTACAGCCGCACAAGCAATTGCGATAGATTGAGGAGAAATCATTTTTCCTGTTACGCCACCACTCGTATTCGCAGCAACAAGTAATACTTCAGGCACACCAATTTGTTGAGCTGTCGTTGCTTGGAGTGCAGAGAACAAGGCATTTGCAGATGTATCTGAACCTGTTAAGAACACGCCAATCCAACCTAAGAATGGTGAGAAAAATGTAAATGCTTGACCTGTATGTGCAAGTGCCAATGCGAGCGTTGCAGACATACCTGAATAGTTCGCAATAAAGGCAAATGACAACACCATACCAATTGAATAAATAGGTGTTTTAAGTTCACCGACAGTTTCACCAAAAGTTTTTACAGCATCACTCGGCTTCATTTTTAAATAAATAATGGTGATGATTGCAGCAATCATAATTGCTGTACCTGTTGCAGATAACCAGTCAAATTTATAAATGGCATCGTAATCAGTTACATCTGCAACAACAGGTGGCATTTTTTGAATCATTTGATGTAAAAATGGCACTTTAATAGAGATAACAAAATCATTTAAAGGACCACCTTTTACAAATAAATCCTTAAATGGTTTGATACTCCACACAGTAACCATTGCAGTCAGTACAGCAAATGGAGACCATGCTTTTATAATTTGACCTACTGAATAGGTTTTACGTGCAGCTTCAGCAACCGCCACATCTACCTGAGAATCGTGATCTTCAAAACGGAAGATATGCTTGGGTTTCCAACACTTAAGAAGTATCGTTAAACTTACTAATGATGCAATTGCCGCTGTAATATCTGGAAGTTCTGGACCAACAAAGTTAGATGTTAAATATTGAGCAAGTGCAAACGATCCACCACCCACAAAAATTGCAGGCCATGTTTCTTTAACACCGCGCCATCCATCCATAATTGCCATGATCCAAATCAATACAATTGGCACCATGAATGGTAATTGACGACCCACCATTTGGCTGATTTCCATTGTATCTACACCAGAAACCTGACCCGCAACAATAATTGGAATACCCATTGCGCCAAATGCAACAGGAGCTGTATTCACAATCAAGCACAATCCTGCGGCATATAACGGTTTAAATCCTAAACCCACTAAAAGAGCGGCTGTAATTGCAACTGGCGCACCAAAGCCTGCTGCACCTTCTAAGAAAGTACCAAATGCAAAACCGACCAATAGCATCTGTAAACGCTGATCTTCAGTGATCGATAAAATAGAAGAACGAATAATATCGAACTGCCCTGTTTTCACCGAAATTTTATAAAGAAACAATGCACCGATAATAATCCATGCAATTGGCCATAAACCGTATAAAAAACCATAAACAAGTGAAGCGAAAGCCATTTGCGAAGGCATGCCATACGCAAATAAAGAAACAAGTAAAGCTAAAACCACTGTAATTGTTCCAGCAACGCTACCTTTCATACGAAAAACAGCAAGTGCCAAAAAGAAAAATACAATTGGAATTAATGCGACAATACTTGAAATCCAAATATTGCCCATCGGGTCATAAATCTGTTGCCAATTTTGAAGCATTGTCATCTCCTTGAAATGCTTTTGCGTGTTTGCAATCAAAATGGACGTCGTTCAATCGATGACATTGGTCTGACCAATAATAGTTTACCTAAGAATTATTACTGGATATTTTTGCCACAATGGTAATTTCTGTTTCTTTTAAGATCAATATTAAATTTAAATTATATTATTGGTCATACCAATATTGACGCTATTTTTATTTTTATAGCAACTTTTATCAAACAGCATAAAAAATCAAATTATTGTTTTTATTAATTTTATTTCAAATAGGAATTATTCTCACTACATGTCATAAACTTTAGTCTAACCCATATAAAAAGAACAAAAACTCAGTAAAATATTGGTACTAATTTCAACCTTTTGTAGAGCAATGCTTACTAAAATACGCTCTTTAATAAAACCCTCTCATAATAAATATCCTCAATAAACAACATCATAAAAATAAAAGTCACCACTCATAAAAAATCTTTAGATTTTTTTAAAAATTCCTTTTTTTGCGAATCCAAGCTGTTTTAAAGGTGCTACAATATGTAGATAAAGATTCTCCTTGGCCACCAAATATGGTGCCTGTTTTAGAAAGTTAGGATTAACAATGACTGACAATGCAACTATCTTGCAGAATGTACCAGTAGGCAAAAAAGTTGGTATCGCCTTTTCTGGTGGTCTAGATACTTCAGCAGCTCTTTTGTGGATGAAACAAAAAGGTGCAGAACCTTATGCTTATACAGCAAACTTAGGTCAACCAGATGAAGATGACTACGATGCCATCCCTAAGAAAGCAGAAGCTTATGGCGCTGTAAAAGCACGCTTAGTTGATTGCCGCTTACAACTTGCATTAGAAGGTATTGCTGCAATTCAATGTGGCGCGTTCCATATTTCTACAGGTGGCGTTCCATACTTCAACACAACACCTTTAGGTCGTGCAGTAACAGGTACTATGCTTGTTACAGCAATGAAAGAAGATGACGTAAACATCTGGGGCGATGGCTCAACTTATAAAGGTAACGACATTGAGCGTTTCTACCGTTATGGTCTTTTAACTAACCCTGCGCTTAAAATTTACAAGCCGTGGTTAGATCAAACCTTTATTGATGAGCTTGGCGGCCGTGCAGAAATGTCACAGTTCCTCATCGACAACGGTTTTGACTACAAAATGTCAAAAGAGAAAGCATACTCAACAGATTCAAACATGTTAGGTGCAACTCACGAAGCAAAAGATCTTGAATACCTGAATGCGGGTATCAAAATCGTAGACCCAATCATGGGCGTTGCGTTCTGGAAAGACGAAGTTGAAATCA
Organism: Acinetobacter sp. FY683; assembly: GCF_059515885.1. Taxonomy (NCBI): domain Bacteria; kingdom Pseudomonadati; phylum Pseudomonadota; class Gammaproteobacteria; order Moraxellales; family Moraxellaceae; genus Acinetobacter; species Acinetobacter sp. FY683. The sequence continues at coordinate 105,366 of NZ_JCAKNA010000005.1, forward strand.
AACCTGAAGAAGTATCTATTACTTTTGAAGAAGGTTTCCCTGTTGCAATCAACGGTCAACGTATCGAAGATCCAGTAGAGTTTATTCTTGAAGCGAACCGTATCGGTGGTCGTCATGGTTTAGGTATGTCTGACCAAATCGAAAACCGTATTATCGAAGCTAAATCTCGTGGTATTTACGAAGCTCCGGGTATGGCACTTCTTCACATCGCTTATGAGCGTCTTGTGACAGGTATTCATAACGAAGATACAATCGAACAATACCGTATTAATGGTTTACGTTTAGGTCGTCTTCTTTACCAAGGTCGTTGGTTCGATTCTCAAGCGCTTATGCTTCGTGAAACTGCTCAACGCTGGGTAGCTAAAGCTGTAACAGGTACAGTTACTTTAGAACTTCGTCGTGGTAATGATTACACAATCATGAACACTGAATCTGAAAACCTCACATACGAAGCTGAACGCTTAACTATGGAAAAAGGTGATTCAATGTTCTCTCCAATGGATCGTATTGGTCAATTGACTATGCGTAACTTGGATATTACAGATACTCGCGCTAAATTAGGTATTTATACAAATACTGGTTTATTGGCTGTAGGTACAGGTTCTGCTGTTCCTCAACTAAAAGACAAAAACAAATAAGTTTGTTTAATGTCAAAAAAACCGCTCCTATGAGCGGTTTTTTTATGTGTGATTTACTATTAATCCACTAAAAATAAATCCAATATATACATCTCAAAACCATCAACTTCTCTTTTAAAATAAAAAAATTATCACAAACACAAAAGAAATTTTAATTGCTTAAATTACACTCAAAAAATTAGCAAATATTTACTTAAATCTATCTCTTTATTCATTTTTGCGGTTACCAATTTAACCCTATTTCGATTATCATTTATTTTATTTTTTAGTAAGAATTATTTTGAATACGATAACCTTGCTTCAGCCTGATGATTGGCATGCTCATTTACGTGATGGACTCGCTTTAGAACGTACAGTACCCGATCTTGCAAAACAATTTTCTCGTGCAATCTGCATGCCCAACTTAGTTCCACCCGTTAAAACAGTGGAGGAAGCGGAAGCATATCGTAGTCGTATTATGGCACATGTGCCTGAAGGGATTGAATTTGACCCTCGTATGGTGCTGTACTTTACAGATCAAACTTCACCAAAAGAAATCTTAAAAATTAAGAAATCTGAACATGTAAATGCCATCAAACTCTATCCTGCTGGCGCAACCACCAATTCAGATAACGGTGTAAGCGACATTAGCAAAGTTTATTCGGTTATTGAACAACTTGAAAAACATCAAGTTCCATTGCTATTGCATGGCGAAGTAACACACAATCATGTTGATATTTTTGATCGTGAGAAACGCTTCTTAGATGAAGTACTTTCACCACTCATGAAACAATTTCCTGGTTTAAAACTTGTTTTAGAACACATTACAACAAGTGAGGCTGCAAACTTTGTTTTAGAGCACGACCGTAATGTTGCTGCCACTATTACACCTCAGCACTTATTGTTTAATCGTAATGACATGCTTGTTGGCGGTGTTAAACCACATTTTTATTGCTTGCCAATTTTAAAGCGCCAAACACATCAGCAAACACTATTAGAAGTGGCAACAAGTGGGAATCCTAAGTTTTTCTTAGGAACGGATAGCGCCCCTCACTCTAAAAATGCTAAAGAGAATGCATGTGGTTGTGCAGGATGTTATAGTGCGCCTACTGCTATTGAACTTTATGCTCAAGCCTTCGATCAAGTTGGTAAAATTGATCGATTAGAAGGTTTTGCTAGCCATTTCGGTGCAGACTTCTATGGTCTTCCACGCAATACCAACACCATTACATTGGTAAAAGAAGACCAAATTATCCCTGAAAGTTTAGACTATTTGGATGGTGAAAAAATTGTCCCTCTTTATGCGGGCAAAACGATCCAATGGAGAAAATTGTGACAGACGAAACTCTACCAATCATTGGTCAGCGTTTCCGTGGCTTCCTACCTGTTGTTGTCGATGTAGAAACAGCAGGTTTCAATTCACAGACCGATGCATTATTAGAAATCGCAGCTATTCCCATTATTTACAATGCGGAAGGTCAATTTGTTCCGGGTGAAGCGTATCACGCACACATTAACCCATTTGAAGGTGCAAATTTAGACCGTAGATCTTTAGACTTTATTGGTATAGATCCATTCAACCCTATGCGCGTTGCAATGGCTGAAGATGAAAAGTCTGCATTAAAGCGTATTTTTAAAGCTGTAAATGAAGTACGTCGCCAACAGAACTGCACGCATGCTGTTTTAGTTGGACATAATGCACATTTCGATTTAGGTTTTGTACAAGCAGCTATTGCACGTACAGGAACAAAAAACCAAAACCCATTCCACAGTTTTTCTGTGTTTGATACAGTTACTTTAAGTGCTGTAATGTTTGGTCAAACCGTTCTTGCAAAATCTTGCATTCAAGCGGGTATTGAATTTGATGGTAAAGAAGCACACTCTGCTCTTTATGACACTCAAAAAACGGCTGAACTTTTCTGCTTTATTTTGAATAAACTTGCTCCACATTTAGCAGATACGCTTTTTACAGAACAATAATCTATCCAAATTTAAAAACCTCCCGACCATTAATATGTTTTTTATCTAAACAATATTGATCGTTTGGGAGGTTTTTTATATGTACTAATTATATACGTCTAACAACAAAATCAAGCTTCATATAAAAAAACAATAAATAAAATCGGTTTTTCATATTGTAAATAATTCTCATTTGCATTGATTTTGTTTATTTATTTAATGATAATCACTCTCATTGTTATTTTAATTATTTATCCCCTATGTCATTTTCTCGTAACCCGCTTAGCTTTGCTATATTTTCTATTCTTAGCACTTCAATTTACGCTGAATCTATAACAGACACATTAGATAAAAACACTCCCCAAACATCAGTTACCTTAAATACTATTTCATTAAAAGCAGAAAATGAAAATGAAGTGGGAAAAACCATATATACAAAAGAACAGTTACAAAATATGCCCAATGGCAAAAAAACAATTGCCGAGTTTTTAAAAACAAATACCAATGTACAATTTCAAAGAGATGCTTTAAGTAGTGCAGATCAAGCATCTCTTTCGCCCGAAAAAATATCTATTAATGGTGCAAAATTTTACGACAATAAATTTATTGTCAATGGTGTGAATACTAGCAACACTCTAGATCCCGTTGGTCGTGCAGACAATTATCTATATGGTGCACCTAGCCAAGCACAAACAGCCAATATCAATACTGATCTACTTTGTGAATTAGAAGTTATTGACAGCAATGCCAGTGCTGAACATGGTGATTTTATGGGAGGAGTTATTTCCGCAAAAACATGTGCCCCAAAATCAGAAATTGGTAAAGTTCATGGTACTTTGAGTTATGACTATACAACTGATGCTTGGTCACGTTTCAATTATGTAGATCAACAAGAGTATGATGATTCAGAAGAAATCCCGACAACAATATCAACTAATAAATACCATAAAGAATATGTAACACAAGGAATTAGCGCTAACTTATACACGCGGCTCAATGAGCAATTTGGCATAAATGCTATTTTTAGCCGCCGTACTTCCGACTTACCATTAACTAGTTTATTTAACCCTAAAAAAGAACTCGATACTCAACAAAAGAATGAGAATATTGGTTTTACACTTTATTACACCCCATCAAAAAATCATAACTTCCAATTTGGTATTGAAAATTATCAATATGATAAAAATGGATTTATGACTCGTAGTATAAATTCAGATTACAATCTTGTTACAAAAACCAATACCTTTAGAATTGGAGCTACACACAAACTAGATCGAGCAACAATAGAACAAAATTTAAACTACAGAAATTCCGAATATCAACGTCAACAAGCACAAGATTATTATGTTCTATGGACACGTTTAGAAGGTTCAAAAGACTGGTTAGATAATTCAACATCACAATTTGATGGTAATGTTGGTGGCGACATTAAAACCATGCAGAGCAGTTTAAATTACGATATCAAAGCAAGTTTTTTACCATTACAATGGGGAGAAACACAACACACATTTAAAACAGGTATTAACTATCAACATAATAAAGCCTCTTTAGAACGTGAAAGCAGTTATGCGCAATTTACTGGTCGAAAGATGCAAAATGGCTTAGTTTGTGCTACCGGTGATATTTTATGTACATCAGTACTTAACAATAATAACATTGAAGGACAATACATCACCTCTGGCCAGTATTATCAAGCTGGAAAGTATGATGTACGCCAAGACAAAGGTGCTATTTTTCTAGAAGACAAAATAAATTGGAAAAATTTTACAGGTATTCTTGGTGTTCGAGCTGATTATGAAAGCTTAACTTCTAATTTAAATATTGCTCCTCGCAGTTATTTTGAATACAAACCCTTTTCAAATGAATTACTAAAAATCGGTACAGGTTTTAATCGCTATTATGGTGTAACCTATTTAAATACAGAACTTGATTATACTGGTTATGAAGGTCGAGGGAATTTAACTCGCTCAACAACCAATTATAATACTAATTGGGATTCTGAGAATAATTATGGCTGGGTTTACAAAGCTAATAGTAATGTTGGTGGTGTCGCACCAACTGACCTTAATACACCTTATAGTGATGAAAAATTATTTGCAGTTGGAACACAATTTAATAATATTGCCTTAGGTTTTAAATGGGTCAATCGCGAATTCAATGACCAAATTCGCACTAGTGCAACAACACCACGTATCTTTACCAATCAATATGGTGGTACAGCAGATACATATACTATCAGCTTGTCAAATATCACACCGTTTCGATTTGGAAATACTCGACATAAATTAAATCTAGGACTTAGCTTTGTAAAGCAAGATACATATACACCAAGTTATAGCTCAACCGATACAGATAATGATAAATATGTCTACCTAAATGGCAAGGTTTATGTTTTCGGAGAACTACCAACTAAAGATGCTCCATTTACAGCAAGGTTGAATTGGTTAATTGAAGGAACTAATCTTCCATGGAAACTAGACAACTTTTTCTACTATCGTTCACCAACAACATACAACATGAAAACAACTGAAAAAATTACAGTAGGTGAACATAAAGATATTGCCATTTATACAGCAGAAAAATTTTCGAGCAAATTTAACTGGGACGCACGATTAACTTACGATTGGGCTATAAAAAAAGACCAGCAACTAAGTTTTGGTATCACGGTAAATAATATTTTAAACAAGCATAACAAAGCGACCGACAGTGATGGTATATTATATTCTGAAGAAGGGCGTCGCTTCATTGCCGATATTACCTTTAAGTTTTAATCTGAATTAAAGAGCCTTTGAGGCTCTTTTCTTTTTTATCATTCATTCAAATCACCTACTCATTCATCATCAGAAAAACCTGATTTACGTGATTATTAACGCTTCTTATACTCAAATAACACTCTTCACCCCTCTCCTCAATTATGCAATCTCCCTCTCGATCGTCTCAGCACAAGCCTGCTGACGATAGCTCCCCTATGCTTAAACGCGCTATGACCTCACGTCACCTAATCATGTTGTCATTAGGCGGTGCAATTGGTACTGGCTTATTTATGGGTTCAGGACAAGTTATTTCCCAGGCTGGACCTCTTGGTGCTGTGCTTGCCTATATTATTGGTGGCTTAATTGCCTATATGGTGATGCTCTGCCTAGGTGAACTTGCAGTTCATCTCCCTGTATCTGGATCTTTTGGTGCATTTGCAACTAACTATATTGGTCCTGGTACAGGTTATATGGTCTCTTGGATGTACTGGCTAGGTTGGTCGGCAACCCTCGGAACAGAATTCACAGCAGCAGCAATCCTCATGCAAGAATGGTTTCCTCAAACATCCGTCTGGTTATGGACACTCATTTTTGCAACTGGCGTACTTATTTCAAACTTAAGCTCAACACGTACATTTGCAGAATCTGAATTTTGGTTATCATTTATTAAAGTAGCAACCGTGCTTTTATTTATTATTCTTGGTTTTGCTTGTATTTTTGGTGTTATTCCATTTCAAGGATATGAATCAGCACCACTTTTTAGCAACTTAACCGAACATGGTTGGCTACCTAATGGTCTAATTCCTCTTTTCACAACACTATTAATTGTAAACTTTGCATTTAATGGTACAGAGATGATTGGTATTGCCGCAGGTGAAACTGAAAATCCAGAAAAAAATATTCCTAAAGCTATCCATGCTGCAGTTTGGCGTTTAATTATTTTCTTTGTAGGTACCATTATTGTTATTAGTTCACTACTAACCTACACCAGTACAGGATTACAAGTCGGTGGTCATGGTGGTTTAAGCAGTAGCCCTTTCGTTTCTGTATTCACTCAAATGGGAATTCCATACGCTGAAGACTTTATTCGTTTTGTGATTATTACTGCATTATTATCGACTGCAAACTCAGGTTTATATGCCGCATCACGTATGATGTGGGCACTTTCCGCTCAGAAACAATTACCTCAAATTTTCTCAAAATTATCTAAATCTGGTATTCCTGTTTTAGCTGTTTTAGTCACAATGATTGGTGGCTTACCTGGCTTATTATCTGAACAATTTGGTGCAGATGTCATCTTTAAAAACCTCATGGGAGTTGCCGCATTTACCATGGTTATTGTGTGGATGAGTATTTGCTGGAGTCAATTTAATTTCCGTCGCCAATGGTTAAAGCAAGGTCACAGTATTACTGAATTAAAATTCCGTACTCCTTTGTTTCCACTTGTACCGATTGTAGGTTTTGCATGTTGCACATTAACAGGCTTAAGTATGGCTGCAGATCCTGAAATGCTTTCAGGCTTTATTGGTTGCCTAATTTTTATGAGTCTATGCTATGTCGCATATTATGGGCTATATCATAAGAAAGTTTAAAATATTAAGCGCAATTTTCGAATTGCGCTTTTTTCAAAAAAACTACTTATCTACTGGTCTAAATAAGCATATAAATTAATTCACTTTTAAAATATTTACCAAAAATTATACAAACAGATTATTTTTAGCCAAATAACGAGATTTGTCGTTTGACACTCTGTTTAAAACCCCATAATATAGCCATCACCTCAAAACGTCCCTATCGTCTAGAGGCCTAGGACATCGCCCTTTCACGGCGGTAACCGGGGTTCGAATCCCCGTAGGGACGCCATATATCGCATCATGCGATCACTCGTTATACAAAATTCTTATAATTTAATTGCAGATTTGTAGTTTTTCACTACAATGGATCGCTTCTTTTATCTACTTTCTAAAATCCTATGCACTCATCTCCGAATGATGCTTCGCATCAGGGCAATTCTGCGCCTTTAAAACGCGCTATGAGTACTCGACATCTTGTTATGATTTCACTTGGCGGTGCAATCGGAACAGGCCTATTTTTAGGGTCGGGTGAAGTCATTGCACAAACGGGGCCAGTAGGTGCCATTATTGCTTATTTCCTAGGTGGTATTATCGCATATATGGTAATGCTATGCTTAGGAGAGCTTGCCGTACACATGCCTGAATCAGGTTCTTTTGGCGCTTATGCAAAACGCTATATTGGACCAGGCACAGGCTATACCATCACATGGTTATATTGGCTAACATGGTCAGTAACCCTTGGAACTGAATTTACCGCTGCTGCACTTTTAATGCAGGAATGGTTCCCTGACAGTTCAATGTGGATGTGGACACTTATTTTTGGTGTTTTCGTGTTTACTCTCAACATGATTTCAACCAAATGGTTTGCTGAATCTGAATTTTGGCTAGCTCTAATTAAAGTTATTACCGTTGTTGCTTTTATTCTTTTAGGTTTACTCGCAATTTTTGGTCTACTTGATTATCGCGGTTTTGAATCAGCTCCTCTTTTCACAAACTTAACCGCTCAAGGCTTTTTCCCTGAAGGTCTATTCCCTATTTTCACAACAATGCTTATTGTTAACTTTGCCTTTTCAGGTACAGAGTTAATTGGTGTTGCTGCAGGTGAAACTAAAGACCCTGCGAAAAATGTGCCTAAAGCAATTAATACTGCTATTTTCCGCCTATTAATTTTCTTTGTAGGTACAATTATTGTTGTAACCTCACTACTACCTCATCAAGAAGCGGGTTTAAATGCGGAAGGTGTAAGTAGCAGTCCATTCGTAACAGTATTCCAGCACATTGGTATTCCTTATGCAGAAGATATTATTCGTTTCGTAATTATTACGGCACTATTATCTGCTGCGAACTCTGGTTTATTTGCTGCATCTCGTATGATGTGGTCACTTTCATATAAAAAACAGCTTCCTGCTGTATTTTCAAAAGTGAATAAACGAGGTATTCCATATGTGGCTGTTATTGTGACCATGATTGGTGGTTTACCAGGTTTGCTTTCTGAACAATTTGCGCCTGAAACAATTTTCACCAATTTACTTGGTATTGCAGCATTTACAATGGTAGTCGTTTGGATGAGCATTTGCTTAAGCCAATTCAATTTCCGACGTGAATGGTATAAATCAGGACGCACAAAAGAAGAATTAGGCTTTGCTGCCCCATTTTTCCCAATAGTGCCAATTTTAGGTTTTATATTCTGCTTTATTACCTGTGTAAGTATGGTCTTTGATCCATCATTGCAAATCAGTTTCTTTGGCTGTTTAGCATTTATCGGTCTTTGTTACGTAAGTTACTATACGCTTTACCACAATAAGTCTGAATAACAATGAAAAAGAGCAACTTCAGTTGCTCTTTTTTTATGATACTAAAAATAATATTAAAAACTTTTTAAAGCTTAAATTTCTTTCTCTTTTCAATTTTTAGCCTTTTTTGTATATTTAAACTCAATAATGTCGATAAATTATCCATTCGATTACATTACACATTTATTTTATAGAAAAGCGTTTGACACCCTACTCATTTCACCCTAATATACGCCCACCTCTGAAACGTCCCTATCGTCTAGAGGCCTAGGACATCGCCCTTTCACGGCGGTAACCGGGGTTCGAATCCCCGTAGGGACGCCAATTTTCAGAAGTACATTTTATTAAGTCCCTATCGTCTAGAGGCCTAGGACATCGCCCTTTCACGGCGGTAACCGGGGTTCGAATCCCCGTAGGGACGCCATTACTTAAAGTACAAAGTAACGGTTTTAAAATTTATCTTCTGTACTGTCCCTATCGTCTAGAGGCCTAGGACATCGCCCTTTCACGGCGGTAACCGGGGTTCGAATCCCCGTAGGGACGCCACATTCAAGATGGAAACATCTTATAAAAAAGCCCAAGCATTTAAGACTTGGGCTTTTTTTTGCCTATATTTTTATTTACATGGCATGCACTATTTTTGAATAATAAATAAAACAGAGATTTATCATTATGCACATTCAATTATTTCATTTACCCAACTCTAGATCTCAACGAATAATATGGTTATTAGAAGAACTTAAATTAGAATATGAAATTACCCTGTGTACTACACACGTAAATGATTTAGGATTCGAACAACTCAAAAAATTAGATATAACAGCAAAATTTCCAACTGTTCAAATTACAAATCAACAAGAAAAATTTATTTTGAAAGAATCCACAGCAATTATGGAATATTTAATTTTTTATTCACAAAACACGAATAACAACATGCAACTGCATAATCACAATCATCATTATTACTATTGGAAAAATTTCTCTGAAGCGACATTACTACCTGATTTAGTTTTAAAGCAAGTATTTCATCAAATTATGATTCAATCGCCTTTCTTATTCAGACTTGTTCCTAAAATAATAAAATATGCTTTTGATCAAGCTTATTTGAATCCCGTACTCAAACAACATATACAAGCGATTGATCTTCATTTAGCAAAACATCACTGGTTTGCAGGAGATCAATTCACCATCGCAGATATATTACTGTGGTTTCCTGTTCTTACTTATGTCACTACCTTAGAGTCTTGTAATAGTTTCCCTCATATTGAGGCTTATCTTGAAAACATTAATCAACGTCCTGCTTTTCAAAGAAGCCTAAAAAAAGGTCAATGGTCTCAAAAGGTGTTTAATGATTATTGGAAATCATCTTGGTGATTATTTAATACTGACTTGCAGCAATTAACTCACGTGTATATTCAGTTTTAGGCTGACTAAATAATTGTTCTGTTTCTTGAAACTCCATCACTTGAGCATGATGTAAAACAAGCACTTTCTGACATAATGCACGCACAACTTTTAAATCATGGCTAATAAAGATATAGCTCATACCTTCTTCACGCTGTAAGCGTCGTAGAAGCTCCACTACGGCTTTTTGAGTGGTTCTATCTAATGCAGATGTAGGCTCATCCAAAATAAGCAATTTAGGCCTTAAAACCAAAGCTCGCGCCAATGCAATACGCTGTCTTTGCCCACCAGATAGCTCATGCGGATAACGGGACTTAAAAGAAACAGGTAATTCAACTTTTTCTAAAGCCTGATCAACACGCTGTAAAATGTCTGTAGCGGACATTTTTTTTAGATATAACCCTTCAGATATAATTTGCTCTACATTTAAACGTGGATTTAAACTACTGAAAGGATCTTGAAAAACGATCTGAAAATATTCACGCAAAGGGCGTAATTGTTTTTCTTTAAGTACATTTAAATCATGTCCAAGTAGATGTATTTGCCCTTCACTTTCAATTAGGCGAGCCACTGCCAAGGCTAATGAACTTTTACCTGAACCACTTTCCCCAACTACTCCAATCGACTCACCTTGTAAAACCGTTAAATCCAAAGCCTCTACAGCAGTTACATAATCTTTCACACGATTAAGTAAGCCTTGTTTAATAGGAAACTTGACCTCCAAACGGTTTAACAGCAGTAACTCATTCTGTGCTTCAATTTTTAGAGCTTGACCAAAATCTTGTTCGAGTAGTGTCTGGGTATACCATGTTTGTGGAAAGTTAAATATTTGTTCTACCGAGTTTTGCTCTTCTACTTGACCTTGATTCATCACCACAACATCATCAGCATATCGATGTACTAGATTTAAATCATGACTTATTAAAATCATCGCCATATTGCGTGATTGTTGCAACGATTTTAGTAAATTTAAAATCTGGGCTTGTAAACTAACATCTAAAGCAGTCGTGGGCTCATCGGCAATTAAAATTTCAGGATCTTGAGCCAATGCCATCGCAATCATGACACGTTGCCTTTGACCACCTGAAAGCTCATGTGGGTAGCGTTTTAGCTTTTCTATAGGCTTAGGTATACCAACATCGTCTAATAGCGCTAAAACACGTGATTTAACCTGTTCTTTACCTAATCCATTCAGAAGCAGAGTTTCACCAATGATCTTTTCCACTGTGTGTAATGGATTCAAGGCAGTCATCGGTTCTTGAAAAATCATCGCAATTTTTTTGCCACGAATATTTCTAAATTGCGTATCCGATAACTCTAAAAGATTCTGCTTTTCAAAAATGACCTTTCCAGAAACATCTAAACTTGAAGATAACAATCCTAAAAGAGCTAAACTACTAATCGACTTGCCTGAACCGCTTTCCCCCACTATGGCTAAAGTTTTTCCTGCATGAAGCTTAAAGTTCAGATCTTCAACTAAAATGTACTCTTGACGTTGAATCTTTAAATGTTCAACTTGTAACAAGCATGGAGAATTATTGACGTCTTGGATCAAATGCATCGCGAGTCGCCTCTCCAATATAAATTAAAAGTGATAACACAATAGCCAGGGTAAAAAAGCCCGAAAGTGCAAGCCAAGGTGCTGTTAAATTATTTTTACCTTGTAGTAATAACTCGCCCAAAGATGCTGTTCCTGGTGGCAAACCATAACCTAGAAAATCCAATGCAGTTAAAGCCGTAATATTTGCAGTGAGCATAAGCGGTAATTGAGACAAACTTGAGCTCATAGCATTGGGTAAAATATGTCTAAACATAATCGTTCGATCATTTACCCCTAAGCTTCGTGCAGAACGTACATAATCAAAATTTCGGGCACGTAAAAACTCTGCCCGAACCAGTCCTACTAAAGCAGTCCATCCAAATAGCAACATAATGACAAAGAGCCAATAAATACTTGGGCTAAACATACTGACTAAAATCATCACCATGAATAACATAGGTAAACCGCCCCACACTTCTAAAATGCGCTGACCAATTAAATCGATCCATCCACCGTAATAGCCTTGAATTGCCCCCACAATAATACCCAAAATTGCAGAAGCAAAGGTCAAAGCAAAACCAAATAATAGCGACACTCTTAAACCATACAAAATACGGGCAAGTACATCACGACCTTGGTCATCTGTTCCGAGCCAATTTTGTGCTGAAGGTGGCGACGGCACAGGTACTGCCAAATCTAAATTCGGTGACTGATAAGAAAACTTAATAATGGGCCATATAGCCCAGCCGTTTTCAGCAATTAACTCTTTTACTACAGGATCTTTATATTCTGTCTCTGTCTCAAATATCCCACCAAATGTAGTTTCAGGATAATCTTTAAATACAGGGAAATAATAGGATTCATCATATTTCACAAGTAATGGCTTATCATTTGCGATAAATTCTGCACAAAGTGAAAAGAAGAAAATCACTAAGAACATTATAAGGCAGCTAAAACCTAACTTATTGGCTTTAAATTTAGCAATACGTTCACGCATTAAAGGAGACATTAACGATCTCCTCTAGATTCAAAATTAATTCTCGGATCAATCACTTGATAAAGTACATCACTCAACAAGCGCAACAATAATCCTAATAAGGTAAATAAAAACAGCGTACCAAAAATAACAGGATAATCTCGCTGAACAATTGCCTCAAATCCCAACAAACCCAAACCATCTAGATTGAAAATAATTTCAATAAATAGGTTCCCCACAAAAAAGATACCAATGAGTGCTTCAGGTAAGCCTGCAATAACAATAAGCATAGCATTGCGAAATACATGCCCATACAACACACGGCGTTCAGTTAATCCTTTCGAACGAGCAGCGAGTACATATTGCTTACTTAACTCTTCCATAAAAGAATATTTCGTTAAGTAAGTTAAGCCTGCAAAACCACCAATCACCATTGCCAATAAAGGCAAAGTCATATGCCAAAAATAATCAGTAATTTTTTCAAAGAAACCCAATTGTTGAAAGTTTTCAGACACCAAACCTTGCAAAGGAAACCATTGCAAATATGTTCCACCTGCAAAAAATACAATAAGCAATAAAGCAAAAGCAAAAGCAGGAATGGCATAACCAATTGCCAACAACATAGAAGTCGATTTATCGAATAGCATCCCGTGTTGTTTGGCTTTTTTAATACCTAAAGGAATGGAAATTAAATAAATGAGCAAAGTGCTCCACAAGCCCAAGGACAACGATACTGGTAGCTTTTCCCACAACAGTTGAGTGACAGGTTTATCTTTAAAAAAACTCGTGCCAAAATCAAACTGCATATAACTTTTTAACATCATCCAAAAGCGCTCAGGTGCAGGCTTATCGAAACCATATTGTGCTTCGATTTTTTTCACCATTTCATCGCTTAGCCCTTTTGTTCCTTGATATGTACTCGACTGTGAAGCAGTTTCACCTGTAGATGTATTTCCCATACCTTGAAATGACTCTGCTTTTTGAATAGCTTGCTCAACAGGGCCACCAGGTGCAATTTGAATAACTACAAAATTAATCAATAAAATAAAAAAAAGCGTCGGAATAATCAGTAACAGTCGTTTTAAAATATAGCTACCCATATATGCTCCCCAATTCGACTTTTACTGCTTACGCAAATACTGTGTCACTTTCTTGGCTTTTTCAGGATTACTCCACCAATAATCGACACCTATATTTAATTTTGGTTTTATTTTAGGTTGTTCGTACATATTCCAATATGCCAACCAATTTTCACCTTTACCATAAGTCAAAATTTGATAATAACCTGAACGTAATAAGCGATCTAAAACTTTGGTGCGAATAATCAATTGCTCTCGATTTGGCGCATTAATCACAAGTTGAATCGCTTCATCAATCACAGGATTTCTAATACCAGCATAATTATAGTTTCCAGTCTCATTGGCGGCTTTACTCCCCCAAAATTGTGCTTGTTCATTGCCTGGATTTAATGACTGCGGCATAGCATTTGTAGTCATATCAAAGTCAAAACGACGCATACGCTCAATATATTGAGGCACATCAATTTGTCGAACATTCACAGTAATTCCCAAGCGTTTTAAGTTACGCACATAAGGCATCAATGTCCGTTGTAAACTATCTTGGAATATTAAAAACTCAAATTGGATCGGCTGACCTGAATGGTCTAATAGCACCCCATTTTTATAGCGATAACCTGCTTTTAAAAGTAATTCACGTGCTTTTAATAAATTATTTCGATTAAAGCCACTTGCATCGGAAACGGGAGCTTTCCAAACATTCAAAACACCCTGCTTTTGAATTGGATCCAATTTTGCAAGCATTGGTTTTAAGATATTCATTTCCGCAGGTGATGGCACACCCTTCGCTTCAAGCTCACTGTTAGAAAAATAGCTCGGTAAACGCTTATATTGCCCATAAAACAAAGCTTTGTTTTGCCATTCAAAATCATAGGCGTAACTTAATGCTTGGCGAAAACGTATATCATTAAATGGTTTTTTTCGCGTATTAAATACAAAACTCTGCGTGGTAATGGGGTTTTGATGCTTAAATGCTTTTTGTATCACCATACCTGCTTTTACCGCAGGAAATTGATAACCAGTTACCCATTTACGTGCCATGTATTCTTCATGATATGTGTATTGCCCCGATTTAAATCCCTCAAATGCCACATCTAAATTGCGGTAATAGACATATTTAATATGGTCAAAATTATATCGACCTTTATTTACAGCAATATCTTTTGCCCAATAGTTCGGATTCCGCTTATAACGAATACTTCGCCCTGCATCAATATGATCAATAATATAAGGCCCTGAACCCAAAATAGGTTGCATCGTGAGCTTCGTAAAATCTCGTTTCTGCCAATCTTTTTTAGAGTAAATAGGAAGCGATGCCAAAATTAGAGGCATTTCTGAATTACTTGCAGATTTAAAGGTCATCTTCACTTGATGTTTCGACAACACTTCTGTTTGTGCCAAATCTGCAATATACATTTGCAAACCGGGGTTCGACTTTGCTTGATAAGTATCAAAAGTAAATTTCACATCTACAGCTGTAAGCGGACTACCATCACTAAATTTTGCTTTAGGGTTTAAATGATAAATCACATATTGAGTCTGCTTAGGATCAAAAGTCACTTTTTCCGCAAGTAATGGATACATCACTCCCGGCTCATCCATTGAACTTTTCATCAATGAATCGAAAACATAATCGATTCCCTCTACAGCGCTCCCCTTACCATTCATAGCATTTAAGTTATCGAAGGTTTCTTTCCCCGAGAGGCTAATATACCCCCCTTTAGGTGCATGAGGATTTGCATAAGGCATTGCCGATAAGCCTGCATATTTTGGCTGATTATGTATGGCAATATAAGAAGTGGTCTGCAATGCAGACCACCCATATTGAGTCAAAATCATCAGACTCGTAGCAAAACATAAATGTTTTAGCCAATGTTGTGCCATATAGGTGGACTTCCTTTACATATTTGGAACTTTAATCACCTGTCCAATACGAAGTGCAGCACTTGGTTGCATATCATTCATTTCAGCCAGCGTTTTTGTATCCGTACTATAACGATTTGCAAGCCCAATTAAAGTATCACCACGTTTTACCGTATAAGACACTACTAATTTAGGAATATTAATTGACTGTCCTACACGCAACCCTGCTTTTGGACTTAAATCATTTAAAGCTGCAAGCTCAGAAACACTCATCCCCACACGATTTGCAATCGCATTTAAAGACTCACCTGACTTCACTGTATATTTTTCGGTGTTCTTAGATGATGCTGAGTTTTTCTTAGCTGACTCTGCACTTGACGTATCGACTTTCGATATTGCACGCTCACCGTCAAGCTTTAAGCGTTGACCAACACGTAAACCAGCATTTGCACTTAAGTCATTAAAATCGGCTAATTCAGCAATTTGTAAATCAAACTTACGTGCAACACTACTTAAGGTATCACCTGATTGAACCACATAGGTTTCAGGCTTCTTCGAAGATGCAGTTTCAACTTTACTTGATGCTTTCGTTGTTGACTTCGGCTCATCACCTGTCAATTTCAACTTTTGACCAACACGTAAATTGGTATTACGGTTAATACCATTCACATTAGCAATATAATCAATTTCTAAATCATACTTATTTGAAATTGCAGATAAAGAATCCCCTGATTGCACGGTATAAGTATCAGGAACATTGCTACCCGCTGGAACTTTTAATGTTTGCCCTGCTTGTAAGCCTTTATTTAGCGCAATGCTATTTAAACTTGCCAACTCAGCAAGACTAATTTTGGACTGCGAAGCAATACTATACAAAGTATCACCACGCTGAACGGTATAATTCTCAACTTTATAGCTTGGCGTAGATGTTGCAGATTCACCCTTAGCATTTGTTGATTTATCATCTGCTTTATCATTAGAAGCAACTTCATTGATTGGGACATTAATTTTTTGTCCTACCATTAAGTTACTGCTCGATGTTAAACCCGTCGTTAAATCTGCTAATTCCTGATTCGACAATGCATAACGATCTGCAATCAGTTTTAAATACTCACCACGTTTAACAGTATATGTTTTTGTCTTAATTTTTGCTGTTGCACGTTTAGCACCATCATCTTTTAAAGATAATTTTTGCCCAACACGCAAGTTACTTGTAGTCGTTAAATCATTAAAATCTGCAAGTTGTTTTACGCTTAAACCAAACTGAGCAGCGACTGAAGTTAAAGAATCATTGGCTTGAACCGTATAGACCTCTGGTTGTTTCGGTTTCGCTTCTTCAACAGGTTTAGCATCGTACAAATAAATAGTTGTACCCGCATATAAAGTTGCGTTTGGATCAATTTGGTTCCATTTTGCAACATCACGCCAATTCACACCATTTTTTAATGCAATTGTCGCTAATGTGTCACCCGAAATCACATTATATGTGCTGCGTTTACCTTTAGGTGCTACAACAACAACTTCAGAATCCGTTTTAATATAATTTTTACCAGCATTACGTTTTGCATCTTCTGAATCTGGTTTTGTATTATCCGCTACTGCTTTTGGATATGAGAAACCTTTCGTTAACTCTTTCCCTTCTTGCTCTGCAACAGATAAACTCGTCTGAATTGCTGTTAACTTAATTTTTCCATCATACGGATCTACAATTTCTGTTCCCGCAGGTGCAAGACGTTTAAGTTCCGCGATCACTTGATCTTGCTCAGCTTGCGATGCAACAGGTTTAAGAACATCATCTATTTTTTGAGTCGATTCTTCAGCTTTTAATGCTGCTGTAATTTTTTCACGCTCAGCTGCTGAAATTGGTGGCTCAAGATTCACTTGCTTTACATTCACTGCAGGTGTAACAGCAACAGGAATACGTGGTGCACTTGGAATATCTGCATTATTAGCAAATGATGCCAAGGCATTTGATCCTCTTGGTGTAACCGCTAAAGGCGTTGAAACTTTGCTACTTGCTGTTAATACTGGTGCTGTTGCCACAGGCGTTGCAACTTTTGCCACCGAAGTTTTAGATGCAACTGAAGTTTGTAAAGCTGGTGGGGTTGGCTTAGTAGGAGAAACAGTAGTAGATGTATTCTTATTTGACGATGCTAACCATGTACTTGAAGATGAACTCGTGCCACTTAGTTTTTTTAATTTCGCATCGACTGATGGACTCACGTCCGCTGGAATTAAAATACGCATTGGGCTTTCACTATCAATACGCTCACCACGATGCCCTGGATTCAGTGCATATAGCTCTGCTCTACTTAATCCTGTTAATGCAGAGATATCATTTAAATTTGCAGTACCTACACTCACTTCTCTAAAGTGTGGACGGTTTGCAATTGGCGGTAAACTCACACCATATTTATGTGGATTTTTAACAATTTGTGCCACAGCCATAAAACGAGGCACGTAATACATTGTTTCTTGTGGTAATTTCAATGACCAATAATCTGTAGGTAAGCCTGCAGCTTTGTTACGATTAATAGCTTGCTGAACACGTCCAGGGCCTGCATTGTAAGCGGCTAAAGCAAGCTCCCATGAACCAAACTGATTATATAAACCACTTAAAAATTCGTATGCTGCACGTGTAGATTCAACAACATCACGTCGACCATCATACATACTTGTTTGTTTTAAACCATAAATACGACCCGTGCTTGGAATAAACTGCCACAAGCCTGCTGCAGCTGCACTACTTGTTGCTGCTGGATCATATGAACTTTCAATAATCGGAAGTAAAGCAAGCTCTGTAGGAATCCCACGACGTTCAGCTTCTTTGACTGTGTGATATAAATAACGTGAAGCACGTGCGCTCAAGCGATCAATATACGGCTGACGCGACATAAACCAACTACGCTGTGCATCGATTCGTGGATTCCATTGGTCTGTATCCATTTTATAACCAACGCTCATGCGCTTCCAAACATCACCATGTTTTAAAATAAGTAAGCGGTCACCTTCTACTGCACGCATATCTGTTGCAGATAACAAATCTTCTAATGAATCTAAACTATTTGCATCTAAATAACCGCCACCTAATTGTTTTGACTTAGATGACCCACTTGCACTTTGAGAGGATGCACATCCTGTCATTAATCCTAAAGCAACAAGTGCAGATCCAACTGCTGTAATTTTAAATATTGATGGTACTGTCGGTTGCCACATGAGTGTGGTTGGTTTATACATAAGAAATCCAAACATCGTATAAATTATTTTTAATATAGACATTGTAGTGAAGCATCTCTGCGACACAAGGCTATAATTTAATGCTATTTATGCATAAATGTTACAAGAAATTAAAAAATTAAGATTTAAAAGACTTAATCGGTCAATTTGCGATATACAATAGCACTGTTTTTGTTTCACTCAAATTTTTTGGAAATGACTTATGTCTCAATCAATCACACTTTATGTAGATGGTGCATGTCGTGGCAATCCTGGCTTAGGTGGTTGGGGAGCATATATTATTGATGGTCAAGAAGAGCGTAAAATTTGTGGTGGCGAAGACCATACAACAAACAACCGTATGGAATTAACTGCTGCCATCGAAGGTATTCTTGCATGCCCTTCTGATGCTAAATTAATTATTTGGACAGATTCTAATTATGTCAAACAAGGCATTACAGAGTGGATTCACGGTTGGAAAAAAAAGAACTGGAAAGACGTAAAAAACCCCGATCTTTGGAAAAAACTCGATGCAACCTGTCAGGGTCGTGAAATTGAGTGGAATTGGATTAAAGGTCACGCTGGTCATGCAGGAAATGAAATGGCAGATCAACTTGCAAACCAAGGTGCAGATGAAACTGCAAAAAAGTTAAATACCCCAGATTCAGATAAAAAAAAAGCTGAAAATGACTGGCTTCTAGATGACCCTTTTGGCTTTGATTTAGCCGAAGATGAAATTGATGAGTCTGAAGAACTTCTTGAAGAACCAAATCTTGTAGTTGAGGCAGAGGCTATAGATGAGTCAAATGAAGTCTTTATAGAAAATAAAGTCAACTCGAAAACTCATCCACAAATTGTCATTACACCTGCAACATTAGAAGCTCAGGGTCCTCGCCAACTTATTCTAGATACAGAAACAACTGGTTTCTATTTCCAAGATACCGACCGTATTATTGAAGTAGGCGCAATTGAAATGATTAACCGTAAACTTACGGGAAGTTCAATTCACATCTACATCAACCCAGAAAAAGAAGTCGGTGAATCTGAGAATATTCACGGTATTTCTGATGAATTTTTAAAAGATAAACCTAAGTATGCCGAAATTGCGGATGTCTTATACGACTATCTAAAAGGTGCAGAAATTATTGCCCATAACGCAACATTCGATATGAACTTCTTAAATATGGAGTTCGAACGTGTTGGTTTAGGTAAGCTTTCTGATGTCTGTGAAGTCACAGATACTTTGGCAATGGCAAAGAATAAACATCCAGGTCAAAAAAACTCCCTCGATGCTTTAGTTCGTCGTTATGAAATTCCAGCACGTGATCGTACTTTCCACGGTGCCTTACTCGATGCTGAAATTCTGTCTGATGTCTATTTAGCAATGACTGGTGGGCAGGTATCTTTTGATATTGATGCTCTTTCTAGTACAGAGGTTCTAGATGGTGAATCTGCTCGCCGTGAAGTCGAAATTCAACTTTCTGCCATATTACCATCTGAAGATGAACTAGCAGCACATGAGAATTGGGTCAAAGAATATGAGAAAAAACATGGCGAGCCTTGCCTTTTTGCAAAATAATATTTAAACGGATGTTTGTTTTTTTATTTAAAACTTGAATACTTAAGTTATAGTAAGTAATAAATATTTTGCTCATTTTGAGCATCCGAAATACAGCTATAACTTAGGATAGGTGCAGATAGATGTCTTACCAAACCTCAATACACTTTGACCCAACTGCATTACTTATAATTAAAAATGAAGTGGACAACTATATTTCACAAGTTGAAACTGCAGTAAGCACTTTAGTGGAAGATGAAACTTTACCTTTTGGTATTGATGATGCTTTATTACAGCTAGAACAATGTGCTCAAGTATTAAACCTCATTGGCATGAACAATCTTGCAAAAACAGCGAAATACTCTGCTGAATTAATGCGTAAGATTATGGCAAATCCAAGCGCAATTAACACTCAAGAAATTGTTGCCTTAAGTGAAGGCACAAACATGTTGAAGCGCTATATTGAATTTATCTGCCTACGTGAAGTTAAAATTCCACAATTTTTACTGAGCACATTAAACCGTTTAGAAATTGCTTTAGGCAAAACAGTCACTCAAGAAGGTTATCAAGTTGATAAATTCCTAGGTGACATTACACCTGATTTTGAGTTGCCTCAGGCACCTTCTCTAGAGAAATCTCAATACGTACATCGCCTATACAAATTTGCTTTAAATAGACTACTTAAACGAGAAGAAACTCTTTTAGATTTACAAGCAATTAAAATAGTGGGTGCTTATTTAGCAAATCTTTCTCAAGAGCTTCCAAGTAAACAATATTGGAGTTTGGTTCATTACGTTTTCGAAAATATTGATCAACTCATTATTAACGAACCACGTCTACGTACCTTCATTGAAATAGAAACTAATATTCGTCAATTCTTTGACACTCCTGAACGGTTTAAAGCAAATTTAAGTCATTTATCTAATATTTTAAGTTTAGCGATTAGCCAAGAAAATGCGACATCACAGCACATTCGTGATCAACTAAATATTGGCGACCAACTTTTAACAGACTTACAACTTCAAGTCTTTAGTCGTCATTTATATGGTCCAGACTACGATACTATTCATACGATTACTCAATTAGTATCTACTGAAATGGCGCAGTTACGTATTGATATTGAATATAACTATCAATCAATGAGCCCTGAAAAAACATTGGAGTTGCAAACTAAAATTCAAGACATTGCAAATATCTTCCATGTCTTAAATCTTGATGATGCGTACACATCTTTAAGCATTCAAGCAAAAGAATTAAAGAATTCAGAGCTGTTAAAAGATGAAAGTTTTGCTCAAAAACTGATGAATGAGCTGCTTTCTGCAATGAATGCCATTGGTATTTTGGAGCGTCATCACACTTCTAGCCGTTTACAGCTTCGTGTAAACAACAAAAATATTGCGCTTGATCGTTTGGATGATGCACATGCAACATTACTCAATGAAGCAAAATTAACAATTGATTTAATCACCTTATGCTTAGAACAGCATCTTAAAGATCAAGAATTAGAACCTCTTGCTATTATTCCTGCAAAATTGGAAGAAGTTGCAGGTGCTCTTCTGTTCTTAAATGTTGTGACAGGTCAAACAGCTTTAAAAAATGCTGCTCATTTTGTTGCAGCACAAATTAATGCTCAAAAGCCACTTTCTCCAGAAGATACGCACTCAATTTTTGATACCTTAGCAAGTGCTGACATACTTATCGAAAATTTAAAAAACAAACAACCTGTTTTACAGTCAATGTTTGATGTAGCATTAGCAAGTAGCGAAAAACTTAAATCTGTAGCCTAATGACTCAATTATCACTTGCATATATTTTCCATCAACAACAACTTCTTGTAGATGAAAATTTTCAACTCCCTAAAGTTGAAAAGCTTGCAAGTGATTTAAGTTTTAGCACGGGTGATCAAGTGATTGCCCGTGACCTTCAAGACAATGAAGCTATTCCAAATGGCTTACAACTTGTTCCAATTCGTCAACTCCTTCAGTTTTGGAATACTCAACAATTCGAGCAAGCCAGTCGAGCAATTCAACTTTTAGAGTGGCGTCGAAATCATAAATTTTGTAGTCATTGTGGTGAAAAAACCGAAGTCCACTCGACTGAATTCGCAATGATTTGCCCTGCTTGTCGTTACCATCAATACCCGCGCGTTCAACCTTGTGTAATTACAGTCATTACACGTGGAGAAAATGAAATTTTGCTTGCCAAAAATGCAAAAAACAAAAGCAACATGTATGGTTTAATTGCAGGATTTGTTGAAGTGGGTGAAACTCTTGAAGATGCAGTTCGTCGTGAAACTGAAGAAGAAGTCGGCTTAAAACTTAAAAATATCCAATATTTAGCAAGCCAACCTTGGCCATTTCCAAGCAATTTAATGATTGCCTTTAAAGCAGAATATGCAGATGGCAATCTGCTCTTACAAGAAGAAGAAATTAGCGATGCTCAATTTTTTAAATTTGATGCACTGCCTGAAATTCCATTTAAAGGTAGTATTGCACATGCCATGATTATGCATGTAACTCAAGGTTTAAAAGTTGCTGATGACACCAAAGACTGGCTTTAAACCCCTCTTCATTCGAGCTTTAAGATTCAATTAAAGCTCGATCCAACACCTTCATAATTTCAGATTTCGTTTTATAAAAACGACTAAAAATACTAGAAACAGATCCCATTAAAGTAACATGACCTGTTTTGGGAATAATCACCATTTCACTATGATTACCCAACTCTTTGAGTCTCTGATCAAAATCAGTTGCATTACTTAAATGTACAATTGTGTCATTTTCGGCAATAAATAAATAATGCTGAATATCATTCGACTCTACAAAATAATATGGCATCACATTTTGATAAGGCTCTTCCTGATCAAAGGCATCTGCACATAATGGATCACCCTTATAATCGAAATGATATGGCCCAGCCAATCCAACCAAAGCCTTGATATTCATTTTGCAACGAATATCATAAGTTTGTGGATGATAAACAGCTGACATAACATTAAATGCGCCTGCTGAATGCCCCATCAATACAACACTTTGTGTTGAAATATTTAACTTTTCTTGATGTAAATCCAAATAATTTAACGCAAGACTTAAATCATCAATATAAATAGGGAAAATATGTTGTGGTGCTAAATTATAATTAATAATAACAACATCAAAGCCTTCTTTTGCAAAAGCCTCTCCTACAAAGCGATAATCTTTTTTATCCCCATGCGACCACGCACCACCATGAACAAATACAAGAAGTGGTCTATTTTTTCTAGGTGATGCAGTTTGATATAAATCTAAGCGATGACGAGCTGCTAAACCATAAGCAATATTTTCACGTATTGAATAACCTTTTTTAGGCGTAAGCCGATTTAGAGCATAGCTACCAACATCATAAATTCGAAACTCTTCATAGATATATTTCAAATTTGTTGTTTGTACTTTTAGCTTTTTTAGCAAAGGTTCAACATTATTGAGCATTTGGATCAATCGCAACAGGTGTTTGTACTGCAGGTTGAATTAACATATTAGCATTTGAGGAAGCTTTGTCTGTAGTATCAATGAGTGTCACAATTTTCGTTACATTCCCCACTTGTTGAAGCACTTGATTTAAATCCGTTGCTTCAGCCGTACTCAAACGCCCCATAACATAAAGAACACCATCTTCGGTATGAATACGTACTTTACTGTCAGATACCACCGGTGCTTTCATAATTAGCCCACGTGTGTTTGCAGTAACCGTTGTATCTTGCATAATTGTTGAATAACCAATTTGATTACCCACCGTAATATAGTTATGCACAGTTTTTACATCACTCATTGCTCGAACATTATCTTCAGCAAGTTGTTTTAAGTTCTGATCTGGCACCTGCCCCGTTAAAAGAACATTGCTATGAAAACTTTCAATATTCACACGAGATTGTTTAAAGCGAGAATCAAGTTTATATAAATTAATTTTTGCAGTACGCTCAATTGAATTATCAATAAAGACTTGTCCTAGTGATCTTGCGCCACTTTCAGTGCCTACAGGTGCTGTACCTGTACCACCAGAAATAAAACTTGCACAGCCAGATAAGCTTGCAACACAGAGCATGGTTATTGCAATACGATTCAACACTCGGCAAGACTCCTTATTCAATATTCTATCTTTATTTAGTATTCAAACATTTAACAATGTCTTAACTTGTGTTCAAAGATTAATAAACTCTGAATCAAAAGTAAAAGCATTTTCTATCCAATTCAGATCATACGTGAAATGTGAAAAGTCATGCTGTACAGTTTTTGCAAATTGTTGTTTAAAATCAAAACAAATTACATCAAATCTACAATACAAGTCACTCATTTCAGGATATTTATCTAAGTATACAAGTGCTGTTTTTATAATTTTCATTTGTTTAGCGATAGACACAACTTCTGAAGACTGACCATATTGTGTTTTTGAACGAGCCTTCACTTCAACAAATATCAAGTCTTGAGCATTCCTAATGATTAAATCGATTTCTCCAAATCTAGAATGATAATTTTGATGAAGAATTTGAAACCCTTGATCTATTAAGAATAAAGCAGCCTGACGCTCTGCCCAATCACCTAATTTTGATTTATCTTTATTTATATTTTTCATTTTATTGATGTTGTTTTTAAATGTTTATGATTCAAGCAATAAAGAAGAAGATCTGGTTTGCTTCGCCATTGATACTCTAATTTCGGGTAGAATAGCGGATTCTTCGTTACGATGATACACAATTATCGCGACATCAGCACACCCATTGGAGATTGAATATGAGTGCTCAGTTATACGTTGTAGCCACACCAATTGGGCATTTAGATGACATTACTTATCGTGCTATTGAAGTTCTAAAATCGGTAAAGCTTATTGCAGCCGAAGACACACGTACATCTGCTAAATTACTTAAACACTTTGGTATTAACACGCCATTAACCGCATGCCATGACCACAATGAAAGTGAAAAAGTAAATCACCTTGTTGATCGTTTATTAGCGGGTGAAAATATGGCGCTCATTAGTGATGCAGGTACACCGCTCATTAGTGACCCTGGTTTTAAATTTGTTCGTGCGGCTCAAGCCAAAGGCATTCAAGTTATTCCTGTACCTGGCGCATGTGCTGCTATTGCTGCTTTAAGTGCCGTAGGCTTACCAAGCGATCGTTTCAGTTTTGAAGGTTTCTTACCCTCTAAACAATCTCAGCGTTTACTTCATCTAAATCGATTAAAAGATGAAACTCAAACCATGATCATTTATGAAGCGCCTCACCGTATTTTAGAATGTGTGAAAGATATGGCTGATGTTTTTGGTGCAGATCGCCCTGTTGGTTTTGCTCGTGAAATTACCAAAACATTTGAAACCATCAAAAAAATGACTTTAGGTGAATTGGTTGAGTTTATTTCAAGTGATTCAAACCAACAAAAAGGTGAAATTGTTTTAGTTATTGGTGGTGCAAGTGAAGAAAAAGATATGGAGCAAGAGAAGCTTGATCAACTCCTAACTCGCTTACTACAAGATTTATCTGTAAAGGCTGCATCCCAACTTGCTGCAGATTTAACAGGCATTAAGAAGAAAGTTGCTTACCAACGTGCTTTAGAACTTACAAACAAAGTCGAATAATTTTTGGCAAAGCTAAAAAAACCCATGAACTTTAATTTCATGGGTTTTTTTATTTAATCTTTTGCAGACTCATCTGGTGGAACTTCTGTAATTTTCCCACCACGTGCAAGAAATGCAGCAACTTCATCTTCCAAAGACTGACGCTGTTTTAACTTCGCTGTAATAGTCAATGTTTCCGCTTCAGTTACATCTGTATCTGTTGCTTTTTCATCTCCATCTGTTGCACCTTTTTCGGCAGCATCAGCTTCATCATCATCGACAGCAGAGTCTTCTACATCATCATAATCATTCATATCAGTCATTTTCATATCCCCACATTTCGTGCATTCAACAACCAAATTTATTGGTGATGATTTACGAAGAAATTTAGCAATCTCTTCGCATTTCGCATAGAGTCAAATATCGGAAAATGGTCTATTTTTTGATCAAATTGGTAATTTTTTATTAACAACCGATTAAAAAATAGCTAATTAATATTAGACACTGTAACGCGTGTTCTTAAGTAACTGTAAACCATTGGCCTGTGCCATAAATGCATCTTTTAAGGCAACTTGATTCTCAACTTGTTTTAAGCCGAAATTACGAGCCCAAACAATTGGAGAAAATGTTGTTGTTTCCAACCACCCAATAGCAGACATGCTATGCATCATTGCATCATTTTGACCTTTACGTAGATGTTCGTAACGCTTCAGTGTTTGTTCATGCGCCCAAACACCACGTTGATGATCATGTAAAAGTACATCACATAGCACCGCTGCATCTAAACAACCAATGTTTACACCCTGACCTGCAAGCGGATGAATCACATGAGCAGCATCACCAATAATTGCTAAACCATCTTTTACATATCGCTTAGCGGCACGAGCTTTCAGTGGAAATTTAGCGCGTGGTGTTGCTTCTAAAACTTCACCCAACATGTGATGGCTTTCGCGCGTTAATAACGCTTTAAAATCATCATCATTTAATGCTGAATATTCATCTGCATAATCGTCTGGTAATGTCCAAACAATCGACTGCCAATAACCATCTTGTTCGACGTTTAAACTTGCCATTGGCAAAAATGCCAAAGGACCCGTTTCTAAGAAAATTTGTCGAGCAACATGTTGATGTGGCTTCGCTGTGCGAATAGCACATGTCACGCCTGCTTGTTTGTAATCTAAAATATCTAAATCAATAAATGCTTGATCACGTACAAATGAGTTTGCACCATCGGCACCAATTAACAATTTGGTTTTTAGCGTTGTACCATCTGCAAGTTCGACATGCCAAACACCCACACCCTGCTCAATACGTGCAACTTTTACTTGCGTTCTGTAATCAGTCACTTGCTCTAGCATTTTTTGCTGAATGGCTAAATTCAAAATACTTGGTTCAACCATTGAACCTAAAGCATGATCTATACTTGGCGTATTCTCAGATTGTTCGCCAAAATTAATTTCACCATAACCATTTTTATTCCACACTTGCATACCACTGTATGGCATTTGACGTGCAAGTTGATCCCATACACCTGCGGTTTTAAGCAAATGAATAGTCGCTTGGCTTAAAGCTAAAACACGTGGATTTGCGACAGCTAACGTTTTTTCAGCATCTAAAATGGGTGCTGCATCTAAAACAGTGGCTTGCACACCACCTTTAGCAAGAAGTAATGCAGTTAAACCACCAACTAAACCACCACCAATAATAACAACATCTAAAACTTTGTCTGTTTGGCTCATGCTTTTAACCCCATTGCATAGTTTGCAACTAACGGCTTAATGCCTGGAATAAGGTCAAATGCAAGTAATCCTGTATTACGAATAAGCTTTAAGAATGGGTTTTGATTACTAAAACCACGTACAACCGAATCACAGAATTTAATCACACGTTGCTGATCGGTTAAACGTGACTTTTCATAATCTAAGAGCATAGACGGCTCACCAAGATCTTCCGATTTAGCCAATTGCTCTGTTAAATAACGCACCAATACATAAGCATCACGCATGCAAAGATTAAAACCTTGTCCTGCAACAGGATGAATGGTGTGAGCAGCATTACCCATTAACACAACACGCCCTACTGCCTGCTTCTCTGCTAAAACTTGAGATAATGGGAAACAGAAACGCTTACCTGTTTTTTCAAATTTACCTGCACGGTCGCCATAAGTTTCTTGCAAAGCATCTAGGAAGTGTTGATCATTTTCATCGCCCAACCACTCACCTTCTGTGCCTTTTTTCACTGGCCAAACCACTGAACGGCGATATTCTCCAGGTAAAGGTAGTAATGCTAAAGGTCCTAAATGACTAAAACGCTCGAAGCCTACATGATCATGAGGTTTTGATGTTTGAACAGTGGTTACAATCGCAACTTGGTCATAATCATGCACAGATGCTCCGACACCTAAAGCTTTACGGCAAAATGAATCTCGACCATCGGCAGCAATGACTAGTTTCGCTGTAAGTGATAATTTTTCGCCCGAACGCTCTGCCTCTATATGTGCTTCATCTTCATTTTGAGTTAATGATGTTACTTGTACACCATCAATAAGTTCAATCAGTGGCTCTTTTTGGACTTCTGTAAGTAACACACGACCAAGCCATGCATTTTCAATCACTTGCCCAAAGCTTTCTACTTTTTCTTGTTCTGCTTTTAAACGCGCCTTACCAAAACTGCCTTGTTCTGTAATGTGAACTTGTAAAA
This sequence comes from Acinetobacter sp. FY683, assembly GCF_059515885.1. Classification (NCBI taxonomy): domain Bacteria; kingdom Pseudomonadati; phylum Pseudomonadota; class Gammaproteobacteria; order Moraxellales; family Moraxellaceae; genus Acinetobacter; species Acinetobacter sp. FY683. The sequence continues at coordinate 133,983 of NZ_JCAKNA010000005.1, forward strand.
TAGGTGTTGCATGTTCTTGTAAAGATTCCCATAAACCCAGTTCTTGATAAATTTGTACACTACGGCGTGAGAGAGCGCTGTTTCGTGCATCAAAACTTGAGTGATATGGGGCAAGATTTGCATCTTCATAATTTGGATATTTAATGGCTTCAAGCAGTTTTACTGCAATGTTTTGTTTCGCCAACATGAGGGATAAACTTAGCCCCACCATACCACCACCAACAATAATGATTTCTTGTTGCATGCTTGTACCCTTCTTATGCAGTTTTCGAGGTTTTGGCTCGAAAGACCTAAAATCTTTAATGGATTTTATATTACCTGAAAGCAGTTTTTATTTACATCATAAAGCCATAATCTATTACAGACTTTTAAGCTTAATTAAGATTTACCCACTCTTGATAACACCTCACTTATTGTTGGCATCGTTGGACCATTTTCTTTAGCCAATAAGCCCGTTTCACTTCTGCTAAATAATGACTGTAAAACAATGTCTCTTGAAGATTTATCAATTTCACTATCATGTGTTAATGATAAATATAAATAAGTCAGTTGCTCCCTTTCCTGAGCATCTCTCATTAAATGAAAAGAACTAAATGTCATTCGTGATAAGACCCTCATAAGATATGCAAACATTGCAACCAAAGAGGCAAACATTAATACACCTTGAACCGATGTAATTTGTAGTGGCATTGATTTACCACTAAACCAAAGCGTTAATAAAATTGCGAATACAAAAATGCCTAGTATTGTGAACAAAACAAGTGCTCTTGCCCAATTCGTACCATGTTTTTCATAACGTACAGCTGCTTTATTCCAATAAGTTGCTGGTCCTTCAAGCTTTAATTTTTCTTTATATACAGCTTCTAACTCCTCAATTTTTGCTTGGTATGCTGTATGCATTTTCTAATTCCGAAACCTTTGTATTCCAGTTTGATAAGTTTGTATCAAATACATTATTTTGTTGCTTTAATTTCCTTTCCCCTAATTTTTGTTGAACCCTATACAATTTCTTAGATGCATTTTTTGTGTTTTCCTCCCAAATATTAAAATCATTTTTAAATACTTCTACTTCTCCAAATAGTTCATCTTGTGAATTCTGAAAATGTTCTCTAATTTTTGATAACGATTTCTTTTCACTATTTCTTCTTTTAACTAAGTCAATATCAGCATTTTGATATTCATAAGCTTTGAGATACCCCTTAAAGTAATCCTGATTACCAACATTACCTGTATTTTTACTCAAAATATATTCTAAAAATGCATTAGCGATCGTTAAATTTTCTTTTTTGATAATCGCTAAATAATGTTTTGTTATAGCTTGTTTACTATACGACCATTGCGAACCAGCCCAATTAAAATACTGCTCTATTCTCTGTAACTTTTCTTCTATTTCTTTTTCAAATAGATCTTTAGTGTTTAACATTCTTTCAAGTATATTGATAGGCTCACTCAGATTATTATAAAAATTTAGATATTGCTTATCACCTGAATCATATCGCTCAATATTAAATTCTTCCCAAAACTCATATTCCTGCTGTAGGAATTTCAATAAATTTCTAGCACTAGTAAATTCTTGTGACCAACCTGTTGCGTCACCAAACTCAAACTGAATTTTGTAATCCATAAATCCCCCAATTTATAAAAAGAATCTAAGTATATAAACACAAAAAGCCGATCATTATTAGATCGGCTTTTATTTAATTAAAACAATACTATTACGACATCAACGCTTCAATTTCTTCTACAGTCTTCACCACATTCTTAGTTAAAACGAGTGGACCATTTTTCGTAGCAACAACATCATCTTCAATACGAATGCCTATGCCACGCCATTTTCCATCAACAGTTTCATCATCAGGTGCAATATACAAACCTGGCTCAACAGTAACCACCATACCTTCTTCATAAGTACGCCAATCACCATCTAACTTATATGCACCTACATCATGTACATCCATACCTAGCCAATGTCCTGTGCCATGCATATAAAACTGACGATAACCTTCACTTGCAATAATTTGATCTAAATCACCTTTCATAATACCCAAATCAAGTAAACCCTGAACTAGAATTCTGACAGCAATAAAATGAGGCTCTTTATATGAATGACCAATACGTACAGCATCAATAGCTGCAATTTGCGACTCTAAAACAATATTATATAAAGCTTTCTGTTCACGACTAAACTTACCATTTACAGGAAAAGTACGAGTAATGTCAGATGCATAAAGTTGATATTCACATGCTGCATCTATCAGTACTAAGTCACCATCTTTTAGTTCTTGATCATTTTCTACATAATGCAAAATGCAGGCATTTTCACCACCACCCACAATGCTGTTATACGATGGTACACAGCCATTTTGACCAAATACATAATTGAGTTCAGCTTCTAACGCATATTCCATCATACCGGGTTTAACGGCTTGCATAGCACGTGTATGTGCTTCAGCACTAATATCAGATGCAATTTGCATAAGCTCAATTTCATCTGCCGATTTATGCAAACGCATTTCACCTACAATACGATCTAGTTGAATAATACGTGCAGGTGCATCTAAACCACCACGTTGTTGTTCTTCAGCTTTTTTCATCCATTGGGTTACACGCACATCGAAATCGGATTGATGCCCAATACGATAAAAAACTTTATCTTTATTAATTAACTTATCAATAATTTCTGAATCTAGCAGATCTATTGCAAAGGCTTCATCTGCTTCATATTCATCTATAGCACCATCAATACCTGCACGATAACCGTTCCAAATTTCCATTTCACGATTACGTTCACGACAGAATAAGCTATATGTATAACCTTCCTCTTCTGTGTCGAAGGTTTCAATGACCGCAACCGCTTCAGGTTCAGCAAAACCTGTTAAATAAAAGAAACTACTGTCTGCACGAAACTTATAATCGGCATCACGATTTCTCATAACAGCAGGACTCGTTGCAATAATGGCAATACTGCGTAATCCCATTTCGCCCGCTAAGATATCACGACGATCTTGAAAGTGTGCTTGTGTCAATTTCTTCATTTACAATAACTTCTTTTTAATTTTTGATATATTTTGTTGCAATTAAATTCATATTTAAATTTGTGGTAAAAATATGAAAAATCATGCAACAAAATACCTTAAAACATGTTGAATTAACTTGGACGATTTGGCGTAAACATTTCCACTACGTTCGTAGCATCTAATGTTTTTGTCTGTCCATTTTTAGTTGGAAAATGTTGTAACAATGGTGTTTCTTCAATGGCTACTTTTTTACGACCCATTGCTAAACTAACAGGAATTAAACGCACAAACTCATATAACTCTTGATAGCTTTCTTCACCTTCATCGTCATCATCTGAATCTTCAAACTCAACAGCAGCAACATCTTGAAGGTTTTCAATAAGTTCTTGCTCATCTGCACGAATATGTCCAGATGCTAAGCCAAAACCTAATACAACGCCTGCACACCAATCTGCTAAGGCTTGTACACGCTCAGATAATGCGTGTTCATCATCCGGTAACATAGGTAAATAGTCGAGTTCATCTTCAGATAAAGCATGTGCTACATCTTCACCTTCCGTTTCAAGAACTTCTAAAGCCTCTGGACTAAGCTCTGGAACTTCTAAAGTTTCAAGAATTTTAGTCCACTCTTCACGTGTCGGTGCCTGTGTAATACACACAATTCCTGTCAATAAACCATGTAATTCACTTGGGCTAGAAATCTCTTCAATACCCTTAAAATTAAGGTCCCAATCTGACCAACCTGAAATATCGTCTTGCATTCGTTTATCCAATCTCTATACTTCTTATATATTACCTTTGTTTGCAATACTGTGCGACTACGATATGTTAGAAGAATTACAGCGTCTACAAACGCATGTTCGTGTTCTTAAAACACGACTCGCTGAATTTGAATCTGAGAATCAGGCTTTATCTAATGCTCAGCTACTTTCAAATCAACAGCATAATGCTCAAATTGAGCAAAAGAATGGGGCTTTAGAGAGTAAAGAAGAAGAGGTTAAAAACCTGACTCATCAACTAAACTCGTCTCAAACACAATTAAAACAACTCAATGATGATGCAACAACGCTTGCAGATCGTTATAGCCGTTTAGAAAAAAGCTGCACAGATTTAAAAAATCGTTTTCAAGAAATTCTTGCTGAGCGCAATGAATTACGTGTTGTGAAAGAGAAATTGCAAAATGAGCAACGTCATTCACACCAAGAAATTCAAGCTTTGAAAAATGAGCGTGATCGTTTATTACAAAAAAATGAGCATGCAAAAGCAAAAGTAGAAGCGATTATTCAACGTCTTTCTATTTTAGGTACAGCGCAAGATCAACACGCACAAGAAATTCAGCAACTTGCCCATCCATCCGATGCAAGTGAGGAAGCATAAATGAGCGAACAAATACCTATAGATCTTAAAGTTTTAGGTCATAGCTTTCGTTTAGCAACTACAGTTGATAAACAAGGAGAGTTAGAACGTGCAGCAGATTTACTGAATGAAAAATACAATGATTTTCGTCGTAAAGCTCCACGTATGGAACCAAGTAAACTCACCATCATGGTTGCCTTGGAACTCATGCAAGAAGTATTGGCAATGAATAAAACCATTCAAGAATATGAACATTGCGAACGCTTACTTTCTACTATTTTAGAAGATGTGAAAGAATTTTCTGAATAATATGAAATGTTGCATAAAGACTATGCAATTGAAACGTATGTTTACATCAATAAAGCCCGTTTAGTTTAACCAACGGGCTTTATTCGTTATAATGAACTTACTCTGAGATGTTCGCCAGTAAGTCTATATCCCTGCCGATACTTATATCTCCGGATGCGTTCTGCATATTTAGAGTGTATGCCTGTCTTCGTACAGGAAACCCAGCAAGTATGCGTCGTGTCCACCTTGAACTCATCGGGTTCAGGGTAACGACATGCAGCGGCATTTTCGGAGCCTTATTCAATAATTATTATTTCGCAATTTAAAAGAACCCCCTAAACTTTCAGCCCAATCTCTCTTTATCTATTTCAACTTTCTACTCAATCACATTGAAACATGCATTAAAGAATGCAATAAACTTGAAAAATTAACTGCTGTTTGACTGTGATAATCTTTGGTATGTGCTAAGCCAATACTTGTACTGGTACGATTATCTTTTAAATATCGATATTTAATTCCATTTATTTTAAGTTGTTGTGTAGATGATGGAACCAAAGAAACCCCTAAACCCGCGGCAATTAAAGATAAAATGGAAACAATTTGAGGTGCATTGTATTTCAAATTAGGGGTAAAACCACTCAAATGACACGCTCGTAAAATAGAATCATGTAAACCCGGACTAATTTGATCGGGTGATGTTATAAATATTTCATTTTTTAACGTACTTAACTCAATTGTATCCTCAGCACATGGATAATCTTCAGGTAAAACTGCCACCAAATTTTCATCAAGTAAATGCTGAATCACTAAATTAGCTGTAGGCTTTTCAGGAATACGTACAATTGCTAAATCAATTTCATTTTTAAGTAAACTTTCAAATAATAATAGGCTATTAGCTTCTTTTAAACTTAAAGATACATGCGGATATTGTTCTTGAAACAAATAAATGGCTTGTGGAATAAGAGAATTTAAAATACACGTTCCTGTATAGCCAAGTCGTAGCTCTCCAATATTTCCACTTCCTGTAAGTTTTGTCTGCTGTATAGCCTGTTGTAATAATTGCTCAATAGGTAAAATTTCTTTTAAAAATGTGTGCCCTGCTTCCGTTAATTCTGCACCATGAATACTTCTATAAAATAATTCTATCCCTATTTCTTGTTCTAAATTTTTAATTTGCATACTCAGCGGAGGCTGATTAATACCTAGCTTTTTCGCAGCCTTAGTAAAACTTTTTTCTTCAGCAACTGCTTTAAAATAACGTAGATGACGGATATCCATATCTTTAATATATGCTTAACGTGTATCTCATATATTATACATATACAAATATCATTGGTAACCTGTGCGAATAGACCATCGAGTTGTAGGTTATTTAAAAAGCTCCAATGTTACAAAGATTTATGCTTCAGCTACAGGAAAAAATAATCTTCCCAATTTCCTTATACTCTATTTTTTTTATTGGTCTTGCTCAAATTTTTATCTGGGGTGGCTCCTTTTTTCTTTTAGCTGTTTTTTCTCGGCCCATCATGCAAGAAATGGGATGGGGACGAGAAATCATTTATGGGGGTTTATCTACAGGATTATTAGTTTCCGCTCTCGTTTTAACTTACTTAGGTCATTTATTTAGATATTTTCAAGCCAAAAACATTTTAGCTTTTAGTGGCTTTGCCATAGCTATAGGCCTAGTAACTTTGGCATATAGCTCAACACTTTGGGGCTTTTATTCTGCATGGATAATCATTGGTGTAGGAATGGCGTTAGGCTTATATGACACCTTATTTGCTGTATTTGGTCACTATTTTGGACTTAATGCAAAAAAACTTATTGTCGCACTGACTTTAATTTCAGGTTTTTGTACCACCATTGTTTGGCCACTTCAGGTCTATTTGATCTCTTTAATTGGATGGCGAGATGCTCTACTTGTTTGGGCTGTTTTACTCTTTATTTTTATTGCTCCCATCTATTACTTCTGTTTACCAACCACACCAATATCTGCTCTACAAAACACTAAAAAACCAATAAAAAATAAGCTTAGTCTAAACCCTAAAGTCTATTATTTAATGTCCACAATTTTTATGTTTTCCTCAATTATTATGACCATTGTGTCCATTCAATTAATTGATATTTTACAAGAAATAGGAATGACTTTAGTTGCAGCTATTGCTGTCAGCGCACTACTTGGACCAAGTCAAATTGTCTCTAGAATTTTTGATATTATGATGAAAGTAAATCATCCTATTCATTCATTACTAGTATCGGTATGTTTAGTAAGTCTTGGACTTCTGCTTTTAACTATTAATTCAAAATATGCAGCGATTGGTATTATGATTTATGGTGCAGGTAATGGATTAAGATCAATTATTCGTGGAACCCTGCCCCTCGTTTTAGTACCTAAAGATCAATACCCTTTACTCATGGGGAAACTAGCAGCCCCATCTGTATTAGCGCAAGCATTTACGCCTTTCATTGCAGGATATATTATGGATAAATATCACGTAACTTGGTTATTAACTATTACTGTGATACTTGCTATGTTAAATATAATATTCTCAGCCTTATTAATGAGAAAAATAAAATATTCTTAAAATTTTTCCTATCGACTTTATATAATCTCCCTCTTATACATCACGGCTTAAAGCATATAAAAAAAGCTCACAATTTGTGAGCTTTAAACTATCTAATACAATAAATACAACTTACAAAGAGTAATTTAAACCACTTCGACTTGACCTACGTGATGATAAGCACGATCAAAATAAACTAAACTTTCATTCTGTTGACTCTTTTTAATAGCAACAACACGGCACATGAAAACACTATGTGTGCCTACTTCTTGAATCTGATCAATCTCACAGTCAAAACTCACCAAGGCATCTTCTAAAATAGGTGAACCCGTTTCTAATGTTGTCCAAGCCCCTAATTTAAAGCGCTCCTCTGAATTCAATTTACTTGATGCAAATGCGCCTGAAATTTTTTCATGCTGTGCACCCAATACATTGACGCTTAATCTTTTATTTTCAACAAAATGTGAATGTGAACGAGAAGCTTGATTCATACAAACTAATAATGTCGGTGGTGTGTCTGTCACACTGCATACAGCAGAAGCAGTAAATCCATGAAGACCTGATTCACCCTCTGTAGTGATTACATTTACTGCTGTTGTTAACAAAGACATTGCATTTCTATAGTCTGTTGCTTCAATCATCTCTTTAATCCTAAATCGAGCTTTCGATTTTCATTCATATAAAGGGAGACAACATCCCCCTTTATTCATACCTAAACCAATGGTTACTGTGCCGATAATTCTTTACGAATAATTTCTGCACCCGCACTTAAAGCATTTAACTTGCCACGTGCAACATCACGAGATAAAGGAGCCATACCACAGTTTGTAGATGGATAAAGCTTATCTGCATCTACAAATTGAAGTGCTTTACGTAAAGTGTTTGCAACTTCTTCTGCTGTTTCAATTTGATTTGTAGCTACATCAATAGCACCAACCATCACTTTCTTACCACGAATTAATTCAATTAACTCCATGGGTACATGTGAATTCTGACATTCTAAAGAAACGATATCAATTTTCGATTTCTGAAGCTTAGGAAAGGCTTCTTCATATTGACGCCATTCTGAGCCTAAGGTCTTTTTCCAATCTGTATTGGCTTTAATACCATAACCATAACAAATATGAACTGCAGTTTCGCATTTTAAACCTTCAAGCGCACGTTCTAACGTTGCAACACCCCAATCATTAACTTCATCAAAAAACACATTAAATGCAGGTTCATCGAACTGAATAATATCTACACCTGCTGCTTCTAACTCCAATGCTTCTTGATTTAAAATTTTAGCAAATTCCCAAGCCAGTTTTTCACGGCTTTTGTAATGACCATCGTATAGCGTATCAATCATGGTCATTGGACCTGGGAGCGCCCATTTAATTGGCTGATTGGTTTGACTACGCAAAAATTTAGCATCATCAACAAATACAGGTTTTTTACGAGATACCGCCCCGACCACGCTCGGAACGCTTGCATCATAACGATTTCGAATTCGGACTGTTTCACGATTTTCAAAATCTACACCTTCTAGATGTTCAATGAATGTCGTTACAAAATGCTGACGAGTTTGTTCGCCATCACTCACAATGTTAATGCCTGCATGTACTTGTTCTTGCAAAGATAAACGTAGCGCATCTTGCTTTGCTTCAAGTAGTTGTTCTCCGTCTAGCTTCCAAGGAGACCAAAGTTTTTCAGGTTCAGCAAGCCATGAAGGCTTTGGCAAACTACCTGCTGTTGATGTTGGAAGTAAAATTTGGGGTTGTACAAGTGCCATGTCTAATCTTCTTTCTTTAAATCCGTGAATATTCGTGATGTATTAAGCAGCGTTGTCTACTGTAAAGTTTGCAGCCCATTCATTTAGAATGTCTTTATATGGGTTTATGAAGTTTTCTTCTGTCCATTTGCCCTGTTTTACAGCCAATTGACCACGTTCAACACGATCATAAACAACACGCGTTAAAGAATAATCTCCATAACTGAGGCTTGGCTGATACACCACACCTGCTGGTGAATTCGTATTGTAAATTTCAGGACGATAAATTCTTTGGAAGCTTTCCATCGTACTAATTGCACTAATTAGTTCAAAATCTGTGTAATCTCTTAATAGATCACCTGCAAAATAAAAAGCTAAAGGTGCATTACCATTTTCAGGTTTGAAATAACGAACTTTTAAGCCCATTTTTGCAAAGTAGTCATCTGTGCGTGAATAGTCGTCATTGGTATATTCCACACCTAAAATAGGATGCACATTCGCAGTGCGATAATACGTTTTGGTTGTTGAAACACTCAGGCAAATTACAGGTTGTTTGCTAAACTCAGCTTTAAAGACTTCTGAATTCACAAGATGTTGATATAGCTTGCCGTGTAAATCACCAAAATCTTCAGGCTTTTCATTAAATTTACAACCCAATGATGGCAATACCACACTGAAATCATAATCACGAACATAAGAAGAGAAACTATTACCAATCATGCCTTCAATGCGTTCATTGGTTTGATGATCTGTAATCGTACTTTTTAACGTTTCAATAAATGGAAAAGTTTGACCATTACCTTCAATATCAATTTCCGCAGAAATAATATCAATTTCAAGTGAATAACGATCACCCTTTGGATTATCGACAGTTGCTAAACTATTGAAACGGTTATTAATCATTGCAAGTGTACGGCGTAAATTTTCCTGACGACTTTCACCACGTGCCAAATTGGCAAAATTTGTGGTTAAACGTGTATTGTTTGCTGGCTCATAATTTTCATCAAAACGAATACGTTTAATTGAACACTCAAATTTATGACTCATGAAGATTCACCCTAAATTTTTATAAAAAGCTAAATTTCTGTATGCACTTATTTAAGCCTGAATCCAAAGATGAGTAAAACGATATAAATTCAATAAAAAGTGAATTTTATTCATGTTATGATTTTTTAGACATTCTTCTAATGTTATGAATCAATCAGAATCATGCAAAAAAAAGCTCCATGCATAAAAATAGAGCTTTATAAAAAATGGATTTTTTCAACACAATCAATTCGTAATCGTTTTAATCCAAGCGCTAGGATGTTGATCAAAACCAATTTTGGCGTAATACGTTGTTGCCTGAGGTGCAGCTAAAAGAATAATTTTACAGTTTGGCTCTAACTGCTCCGATGTTAATTCAATCAATCTTTTACCAATTCCATATTTTTGAAATTCTTCAGAAACTGCCAAATCGGATAAATAGCAACAAAAATGAAAATCTGTAACAGATCTTGAAATACCAATCAATCTCTTTTCAGCCCATGCAGACACTATTAAATTAGAGTGTTTCAACATACCTTTTATACACTCAATATCATGAATGGGACGCCTTTCACCCAATGAGGTTTGATTTAATAAATCGATATATTCCTTTGCTGTAATTTCCGTATTTACTTTATAAATAATACGATTCTGAGTGGTATTCATAGATCTTTAAAACCTTAAGAACTTAATATCAATATAACCTAAAACATAAATATCCAATGACTTTAAACTGAACCATCATGACTTAAATATTGAACAACTTCGCCTTATATTGCTTGCATCATGAATCTATTTCATCTCAAGATTAAAAGAAATCATCTTATTTCCTCATTTTTAACAATTTAAATATCTAAAATAGACCGTTCAGATTTAAATAGCCTCACATCAATTATGTCTAACAAACTTGAACGACAAAAATTAATGCTCCCGCAAGGTCATCAAAAGTTACTCCTTCACTCTTGCTGTGCCCCATGCTCTGGTGAGGTCATGGAAACACTCATTGAATCTGGTATCGACTTTTCTATATTTTTTTATAATCCGAATATCCATCCTGTTAAAGAATATGAAATTCGAAAAGAAGAAAATATTCGATTTGCAGAAAAGCATAATATTCCATTTATAGATTGCGACTATGACACAGACAACTGGTTCGATCGTGCCAAAGGCATGGAAAATGAACCTGAAAAAGGGATTCGCTGCACTATGTGCTTCGATATGCGTTTTGAACGTACTGCATTATATGCTGCTGAAAATGGTTTTAGCTTAATAAGTAGCTCTTTAGGTATTTCTCGTTGGAAGAATATGCAACAGATTAATGATTGTGGTCATCGCTCTGCTTCACATTATGATGGTATTACCTATTGGGATTACAACTGGCGTAAACATGGTGGTGCTGTGCGTATGCTTGAAATTAGTAAAAAAGAACAATTTTATCAGCAAGAATATTGTGGTTGTGTGTATTCACTGCGAGATACCAACCGCTGGCGCAAAAACCAAGGGCGTGACCGTATAAAACTTGGCGTTAAATTTTATTCAAATGTTATGGATGATGAATAGAAAACATCCTAAGGTTTTCATCATAGTTTCTCTGTGCTAGAATTCGCGCCCTTTATATAGCTTATCTTTTAAGCTTATTGGAACTTTTTTGAATGAAATAATCTTTAAATGATTCTTTTCTCATTTTGTCTATTTCATATTTTCCAATTTTAATTCATCTCCCTCTGTTTTTTAACGAGAATACTTTTTGTTATCTCGTTAAAAGGCATATAAGTTACGTAGAAAATAATGTCTCAACCTCAAATATCCAAACTTACTTGGACTGCTTTGTTATTCCCTTTTGCTTTAGTTTTATTCGAATTTGCTGTTTATCTGGGCAATGACTTAGTACAGCCTGCAATGCTTGGCGTTACCCGCGATTTTGGTGTAAGTAGCAGTTGGGCTCCTTCATCCATGTCTTATTATTTATTGGGTGGCGGTTGTTTAGCTTGGCTCATGGGTCCTTTATCTGACCGCATTGGACGTAAAAAAGTATTACTTGCAGGTGCACTTTTCTTTAGTGTCATGTGCTTACTTATTTTATTAACTCAAAATATTCAGAGCTTTTTAGGTTTACGCTTTTTACAAGGTATTGGTTTAACCGTTATTAGTGCCGTTGGTTATGCTGCTATTCAAGAAAATTTTGAAGAACGTAGCGCCATTAAAGTTATGGCACTTATGGGAAATATGACGCTATTTGCACCATTACTTGGTCCTATTATTGGCGCATTCTTAATTGAACATGTGTCTTGGCATTGGGGCTTTGTGGGCATTTCAATTCTATCTTTATTGGGATGGCTTGGTCTTAAAATTGCGATGCCAAATGATCAAAAAAGCAATTTAACACAGCAACCCTTAAGCCATATTTGGAGTGACTTTAAGAAAGTTTATAAGAATAAACAATTCCTAATTATGACGCTTTCTTTACCTTTAGCCTCATTACCTATCATGATGTGGATTGCATTATCTCCCGTTATGCTCGTTGAAAAATTTGGCTTTAGTGGTTTTCAATATGGGCTTGCACAAATTCCTGTATTAGGTGCATTAATTCTAGGCAGTGTAATTTTAATGAAAGTGGTAGATCGCTATCGTTTAGGTCAAACGGTTCTTATCGGTTTACCTATTATGCTCATTGGTGCACTTATTATTTTAGTTGGCTTATTTATTCCGCAACTGACCATTTGGACTTTAATTATTGGTATGACATTAATGAGCTTTGGTGAAGGTATTTGTTTTTCTGTTTTATACCGCCTAGCAATGATGTCTTCTGATGTATCTAAAGGAACTGTTGCTTCTGCAATGTCTATGATGATGATGTTTACTTATTTCACAGTGCTTGAAGTCTCTCGACACTTATATGAAACGTACAACATCTTAGCATTCAGCTTATGTAGCCTTGCTTTAATCTTGATTTGGTTTACTTTCCCTCGTGCTATGTTGAAAAAAATTATGCAGACACGCGCAGAAAAAGGTGAGTTTTAAATAATAGATAGATTCAAAATAAAGTGATCCTATCTATTTAATTTACCTAAAAACTAAACATACCAATTTTTCCAAGAACTGGTTCCACGTACGTCAAGAGGTACTGTTGGAATCAGTTTTTCTTTTAGAATTTGAGTTTGGTCTACTGCTTTAGCAAGTCGTGCTTTCACCGAATGAATACATTCACGATCTCCAAACTCACATAAATCTAAACTTGTACCTCCACAAGGTCCATTGGCTAATCCTTTTGGACAAGTTTCAGGACAAATATATAAAGTTTCACCTAAACGACATTGTCCGCAACTTTCACATCCAACCACACTATGTTTTGTAAGATGTTCCGTTTTCATTAAAACTTTGGTGGCTGTTTTACTCCCCCAAAATGGCGCATTAAATACAAACTTACCAAGCCCTTTTCCAGCTTTAGATTCAAATAAGGCGGCATGCATTAAGTGTAATTGTTGATATTTAATTTTTTCAGCAGTACTTACTGATCGAGAAAAATATTTCACCTCAGGCTTAAACTCTTCGCCTGATTTTATCTGCCAAAATTCATTCCAAAGTAATTCAAGTTCCTCTAATGCTAAACAACGATATTGATCTATATAGCTTTCTAATAACTTTTGCTCTTCTGGTTTATGACATGCAGATAAATGTACACCAGCAAAACCTAATTGCTCGCAGATCAAAATTTGTAAAGCACAACGTATATAAGCATTATTCGTCTGCCCTATTTGCTTTTCACGTTCTAAAACTTTGAGCATATGTGAACTAATCACAATGCCTGCAACCTTATTTCTAACCATAAACTTAGCACGCACCAAAGTAAGCGGCATGACACAAGCCAGTAATTTTTGTGAATAGTGATGTTGCTTTAAAAATGCTTGTGCCTGTTGTAAAGCTGTTATGTCATAACCAAGTTGAGTAATGACATAATCTGCACCTGCTTTTAATTTTTTATGTAATTTTAAATATTGTGCATCACGCTCAGCTTCAGCATATTTAAATGGATTAAAAGCTACACCAATATTTAATCCACTTTGTTTTTTTGCAGCCATGACTGCGTTTACAGACTCTAAGTACCGACTCCGAACAGTTCCATTTTCACCCGTTTTATGCTCTTTTAACTTATCACCTGAAAGCAATAATAGGTTTTGAATATTTTCTGCTTTAGCCTGCTGTAAAAAGCGCTCAAAGTCTTTTATATCACGACCTTTTCCCGAAAAATGAATGACCTTTTCAATCTCATTTGAATAGTTTTTACTTGCTTCTAATGGCGAAATATCATGATCTGAATGCACTCGATCTGCCAATGTCATAACAACAGGATATCCTGAAAATATTGTTTTAGTTGGATACGTCTCTGTTAATGTGGTGAGATATTCTACAAGTACACAAAATTGGTTTTTTTGAAAATAGGAAGAAAGTTGTGACATAAAAAACGCAGTATCACTATCAAAATATATATACTGGGAATTATAAATCAATTTAATTTAAGCACCACTTAAAACATACTAAATGAACAATTTGAAAAACAAAATCTTTACATTGAAACAATCCATATTCCAAACAAACAGTATGAATAAAAATATTAAACCTCTTTCATAAACCTAAAGAACAAGTTTCATTTTAATATCAAAAAATTATGTTCATTCAAACATAAAAAAAGCCCCCAAATACGGAGGCTTTTCTAGATAAATTTTAACCTGGGTAAATACCACGTTCTTTACGTGCACGTAAAATACGCTCACACGCCAAGATATAAGCTGCTGTACGCATAGTGCATTTGTTATCCGCCGCACAGTTCCACACATCTGCAACCGCTTGAATCATGAGCTTATCAAGACGTTCATTAATTTCAGCCTCGCTCCAGAAGAAGCTCGCCATGTCTTGAACCCACTCGAAGTAACTTACCGTTACACCACCAGCATTACAAATTACATCAGGCACAACAACAATGTTACGGCTAACTAAAATATCATCAGCTTCTGGATAAGTTGGACCATTTGCACCTTCTAGAATCATTTTAGCTTTTAAACGCTGTGCACGTTCAACCGTAATTTGACCTTCTAATGCAGCAGGAATAATGATATCTGCATCAACATCCCAGAAATCTTCATTATCAATTTGCTTAGCACCTTCAAAGCCTAATACACCTTGAGTTGCAGCAACGTGAGCATGCAAGCTTGGTAAATCAATACCATCAGCATTAAAAATGGTACCCGTATGATCTTGAATACATACGATTTTAGATTTGTATTCGCTAAACAAGTTAGCAGCTTCACTACCTACGTTACCAAAACCTTGAACAGATACCTTGGCACCATCCAAGTTTAAGCCAATTTTTTTCGCAATTTCGTAACCTGTAATAAATACACCACGACCTGTCGCTTTTACGCGCCCTAGTGAACCACCAAGGTGAACAGGTTTACCTGTAACAACACCCGTTACAGTATGACCTTGACCAGATGAATACGTATCCATGATCCAACCCATTACATTTGGGTTTGTGCCTACATCTGGAGCAGGAATATCTTTTTGAGGTCCAATAATATGACTAATTTCACTTGTATAACGACGTGTTAAACGCTCTAATTCACGTGGAGATAATGTACGTGGATCGACACGGATACCACCTTTAGCACCACCAAATGGCAAGTTCACTACAGCTGTTTTAATGGTCATCCACGCTGAAAGCGCCATAACTTCATTTATTTCTACGTCTGGATGATAACGAATACCACCTTTACCTGGACCACGTGAAAGGTTATGTTGAACACGGTAACCTTCGAAATGACGGATAGAACCATCATCCATAATAATTGGTACATCAACAATTAAAGCACGCTTAGGACGCTTTAATGTATCAACATATTTTGCAAGATCTTCACTTAAATATGGCGCAACACGATCAACTTGTTCTAAAAATGTTTTCCAAGGACCATGTTCTGCATTTGCGTACGAGAGATTAGACATTTATATTCCTTTTATGAATTTATTGAGTTCCTTATTAGACACTCTTTAAATTTCTTAACATTAGTTTTAATCAAAAATTATTTTTGTATTCAATTATGCAACAGAGTATGCAATTTTTTGATTGTAACAAAACTCGATCATATACTGTGCAAAATTTAATAATTGTTTTTTCAAGTCAAAGCTTGAATGTTACAACTATTTAAAAATACTTAATAATTTTAACTTAAAACTACTGCGCTTACAGTTGCGCGAAGTATAACAAAAGCTTCTAAATATTGAGTAATTGAGTACAATTCAACAATTTTCTTAACAATTTGTTACTTTCGTTTTTTAATTAGAATTGATAAATCACCCTCTATTTTCTTCATTTTTTATTTAACAGCATGAACAATCAATCAATTAATTTTACTTTAGATTCATAGAAATGCTTGCTATCTTGCAACACAATTTAAATGATTGAGATTTACTATGCATATTAGTGAGCAAATTGTTCTTGTTACAGGTGGTGCCCGTGGACTAGGTTTAGCAATTACCGAAACATTAATTGCTGAAGGTGCCCGCGTTGTTGTTAACTATTATACAAGCAAAACCAAAGCAGAATTTTTAGTAGAAAAATACCCTCAACAAGTTTTCATATATCAAGCAGATATTACTCAAAAAGATCAAGTTCAAGATTTATTCACTGCTGCCAAAACACATTTTGGAACAGCAATTACGTCTATTATAAATAATGCCTTAGTTCACTTTGAATTTAATGGCGATCTCCGACCTCAAGTAGAAGATCTCACAGCAGATCTCATGACGCTGCAATTTAATGGTGCTGTACTTGCAGCATTAAATACGACTCAAGCGGCATTGACCGATATGAAACAAGCTAATTTTGGACGTATTATTAATATTGGGACAAATCTCGTGCAAAACCCAGTTGTTCCCTATCATGATTATACTGTTGCAAAATCGGCTTTACTTGCATTCACAAGAACCGCTGCACAAGATTTAGGTCAATATGGTATTAACGTAAATATGCTTTCAGGTGGGTTATTACAAAAAACTGATGCAAGTCAATCTACACCAGACTTTGTATTTGACTTAATTGCTTCATCAACACCATTAAAAAGAGTGATCACACCTCAAGAATTTGCTTCTGCAATTATGATGTTTTTATCACCCTATTCACGTGCAATTACAGGTCAGAACTTAATTGTAGATGGTGGATTAGTGAAAGGATAAAATTTGTATTTACATTCATTTTTTAAACAAACAGTAAATATCAAATAATTTAGGGTGAAAAAACAAATATAATAAACTCACCCTATTCTTCATTAATGATTCAAAAATGCGACTTTTGAGCTTTGTCTGTATCACCTTTATTCTGACAGGCTGTATGGGAACATCAAAAGAGATTAAAAATGCGGAATCTCTTTTAATACAGTTTCAATGCACAAATATTGAAAGTGCTCAAATTCCACATAATTCAATAAATTCTTATTATGAACAGTCGCTTTATTCATCTAAACAAAAAGCTCAAACCTATATAGAGAGCTATAAACATGGTGATAAGCTATTTAATATTTCATTAAATGAAGTTGTAGAACAACAATATATTCTTTATAAAGAAGCCTGCCAAAGCCTAGGTGGTGTAACAAAAAAAATAATTGAGCAAGAATAATATTTCAAGCAAGTTAATACGAATATATAACCTGCTAAAAGTATTTTTCTATCCATTATTATTCAGAAATATAACGCTGATCGACACTAAAGTCTTCTGGAAACTTAGCGTGAATATTTGAATAAAAATCCATAATCTCCCTCATATCTTTATCCATATCACCCGATGGATAGACAATTTTACCAACGCCTGTTTTCTTATTTTTATAATCCATATATGCCAAAGCAATTGGCACATTGGCATTTAAAGCAACATGATAAAAACCTGTTTTCCATTTTTCTTGTTTAGCTCGAGTTGCTTCAGGCGTAACTAACATTACAAGTTTAGGATGCGTCTTAAAGAGGTCTGTCATAACTTGAACCATACTTAAGCGCTCTTGTCCTGCCTCTTTTGGACGACGATCAATTCCAATTCCACCCATTGCTCGAACAAAAGGACCAAATGGAAGTTTCATATAACTGTCTTTAATTGTTAAACGAACATTCACACCCAACGCTTTCAATGCTAATCGCGCATAAAGTGCATCCCAATTACTTGTATGTGGTGCTGCAATCATGACACATTGATCTAAATCTAAAGGCCAATGGTTATCAATTTTCCATCCCAAAGTATGAAGACTTCTTTCAGCTAACTTCTCAAACATAAATAAAATACAGATGTAAAAAATTTGGAAGATTGTATCAGTTTAATTAGAAAATAATATTTAATAAAAAGTAATTATTTATAACAATCTTCGCTACATCCTTATCAGTTTTTATAAACTAAATTTAATAAAGTGAATATAAAATATATATTGAATATCATCATAATTTAATCATAATGATATGGAATATAATGGAAAAATACACCAATATTAATTATTTTCAAACACAACACTAAATAGATTCTTCACCAAGTTAAAACATCACACTATATTCACGTAACTAAAGCATATTCGCTTTAATTTTTATCTTCACAACATTAGGTGGTTATATGAAAAAAACAGCCCTTGTTCTTTCAATCCTCAGCATGTCACTTATGGCTTGTAGCAAACCAAACACTGAAACGACTACTGAAACAACCGCAGTAAGTGAAACTACAGTCGTTCAATCTGTTGAAGCCTCAGCTCCTGCAAGTTCTGAACCCGTAAGCGGATCAGCTGAAATCTCACTCGACTGGGATGGTGACTATAAAGGCTCACTTCCATGTGCCGATTGCGATGGAATTAAAACCAAACTCGAATTAAACAAAGATAAAACCTTTGAAATTTCTCGTGAATATTTAGGTCTTAAAAACACCGAGCAAAAATCAAAAGCCAAAGGTTCTTTTACTTTTGATGCTAAAAATCCATCTATTATTGTATTAGGTGCGCCTGAAAACAAAAAAGTTTTCATTGGTGAAAACTATGTTCAATTCTTAGATGAAGATGGCAATAAAATTACAGGTCCTATGGCTGACCTGTATATTTTGAAAAAAGATTAATTTTTACCTAAAAAAAACCCTGCATAAGCAGGGTTTTTTTTAGAATCATTTGGGTAGATTAACCACCAAATTGGTTCATTGTGTTTTTAGCATCATCATGTGCTTTAAGTGCGTTGTCACCAGAGAAGATTTCTTTGTGATCATCACCGATGTCTGAACCTGCCATTGCTTGGTGTTTAACACAAGCGATACCACCGCGGATTTCTTTACGCTGTACACCAGCAACATAAGCCAACATACCTTCAGTACCGAAGTAACCTTGAGCAAGCTCATGAGTAGAAAGCGCAGCTGTGTGGTAAGTTGGAAGTGTGATCAAGTGATGGAACACACCCGCTTCACGAGAAGCATCTGCTTGGAATGTACGTACTTTTTCATCAGCATCAGCAGCTAATTCAGTTGCATCGTACTCAGCGCTCATTAATTTAGCACGGTCGTAAGCAGAAACGTCTTTACCTTCAGCAACCCAACGGTCGTAAGCTTGTTGACGGAAGTTTAACGTCCAGTTGAATGATGGAGAGTTGTTATAAACAAGTTTCGCATTTGGAACTGTTTCTTTAACACGGTTTACCATGTGAGCAATTTCATCAACGTTTGGAGTCGCAGTTTCGATCCAAAGAAGGTCAGCACCGTTTTGTAAGCTAGACACACAGTCAAGTACAACGCGGTCAATTTGAGTACCTTCACGGAATTGGTACAAGCCAGAAGCTAAACGCTTAGGACGATGTAATTTACCGTTACGTTTGATAAGAATTTCGTCTTCTTGAGCATCAGCAATGTCAATTTCAACTGTGTCTAAGTAGCTGATGTATTGAGAAGCAATGTCACCTGGTTCTTTAACTACTGGGATTTTTTGAGTTAAATCAGCGCCTTCAGAGTCAGTACGTGCAACGATGATACCGTCATCAAGACCCATTTCTAAGAATGCATAACGTAATGCATGGATTTTAGCGATGAAGTCTTCGTGTGGAACAGTTACTTTACCAGCTTGGTGACCACATTGTTTCGCGTCAGATACTTGGTTTTCGATTTGAAGTGCACAAGCACCCGCTTCGATCATTTTTTTAGCAAGTAAGTAAGTTGCTTCTTCGTTACCGAAACCAGCATCGATATCTGCAATAATTGGCACAACGTGAGTTTGGAAACCATCGATTTGTGCAGTGATTTCAGCAGCTTTAGCAGTATCACCAGCTTCTTGCGCTTTTTTAAGCGAACGGAAAAGATCGTTTAATTCTTTAGCGTCAGCTTGACGTAAGAATGTGTAGATTTCTTCGATTAGAGCAGGAACTGAAGTTTTTTCGTGCATAGATTGGTCTGGTAAAGGACCGAATTCAGAGCGAAGTGCAGCAACCATCCAACCAGAAAGGTAGATATAACGGCGTTCAGTTGTACCGAAGTATTTTTTGTTCGCAATCATTTTTTGTTGTGCAATGAAACCATGCCAGCAACCTAATGATTGAGTGTATTTGCTAGAGTCAGCATCATAAGCAGCCATATCACGACGCATAATTGCAGCTGTGTATTTCGCGATATCTAAACCAGTTTTAAAACGGTTTTGTAATTGCATACGCGCAGCATCTTCAGGAGAGATGTCTGCCCAAGTGTTACCGAATTTTGCTTTTAATTCGCGGATTGCATCAATCGCTGTTTGATATGTAGTCATGATATTTTACCCTGTATATAATTTTAGGATTTTTCAACTGAAATCTAAACTCGCTTTTAGGCTGTTTATTTTTCAATCGCTTTCTTGCTATGAATACAGATTAGATTGACTGAAAAAATTAATCCAATATTATCCGAGAATCTTCGCTATTTATTTAAAAAATACATAGATTAAAGTCTAAATATAATCACACCAAAAACACATAAATATATGTATTTATTAAACATTTATTATTCTGCAATTGCCTTTATTTTAAACAAATTGTCTATTTTTTAATTATTCGACTTAAGTCTGCCCTCTATATTAAATGTGAAAAATTGACTTTTTTGACAGCACAATTTGCATTAAATGCCATTTTTAGATGCTGATTATTATTTCTTGTTTTAAGACATTCATTTTCAAAATAAATACTTCTTCAATTTTTATATTTAATCGTTCTCTATTATTTGATTCTGCCTTTTTACAATAAAATGTATCTAAAAAATATGGCTTCAATATTCTATAAAACAAATACAAATCTCTATTTATAGATCATTAATCCGTTGTTTTTTCCATCATATTTTCTACACAAGCCTTGCTCCTTATGGCATAATCATAATAATTTCTTGATTTTATCTTCGGTATTTCTTGTATGAATCTAGAGCGGGTAGATCTTAATCTTCTTATTTATCTTGATGTACTATTACGCGAAAAAAATGTAACTCGTGCTGCAGAACAATTGGGCGTTACTCAACCTGCTATGAGTAATATTTTACGTAGATTACGCAATTTATTTAACGACCCTCTACTCATTCGCTCATCTGAAGGAATGACGCCAACCGAACGTGCGTTAGAACTTCAGCCACGTATTCGTGATGCCTTGTCTGACTTATCGATGATTTTGGAACCTCGTACGGAGTTCCGTCCTTATACATCGAATCGTGTTTTTCGCATCATGACTTCAGATTATGCCGAAGCAACACTAGTTCCCCGCCTAGTAAAAGCTTTGCGTTCTGAAGCTCCCAATGTCGTGCTCGACTTTTTAACACCAAGTGATGTGTCTTATCGTGACATGGAACAAGGCAAAGTCGATTTAGCCATTAATAGATTTAATGAAATTCCTCAAAGTTTCCATCAAGTTTTAGTTTGGCGTGATAGCTTCTCTTGCTTATTAAATCAAAAGCACCCTGCTGCAACCAATCTAAACTTAAAAAGCTATTTAGATGCACAACATATTTGGGTGTCTAAAACAGGTATGGGCGTTGGCTTTGGTGTGAATCCTGAAAAACAAGCTGGCTTAGGCTGGATTGATCAAGCCTTAGAGCGTATTGGTCAAAAACGTAAAATTTCAGTATTTACACGTCATTATCAAATGCCTGCTCTTTTAGCTTCAAATGTAGACTTAATTGCAACTTTGCCTACTCGTATTGCAAGCTTACAATCGAATAGTCAAAACTTATTAATTAAAGATCCTCCTTTTTATATTCCCGAATTTGAATTAAAAATGGCATGGTGTCCTTTACTTCATCATCATCCTGCACATCGTTGGTTACGCCAGCTGATATTATATGTTGCTCGCCAAATGATCGAAGAAGAGAATCGTGAGTTTTTATTAAATAACACTCAAAATTCTACATATTAATTTTTTATTTATAAGTTCTTATTTATTAAGATTATCCTTTATGAACCTGAGTTAATATTTTTATATGAGCTCAGGTTAAATTATGTTAAAAATATTCATAATAATGATGATCCACAGGTGGATTCGTGAACCTTTTTCAGAATATCGTAATCATCGTCATACTTATTACAGGTGCTGGCTTCCTTGCCTTGACTGAAATCGCACTTGCTGGTGCGCGAAAAGTTAAACTAAAAATTCTAGCTGAAGCTGGAGATTCTCGTGCTCAACGAGTGCTTGATCTACAAGCAAACTCAGCCGATTTTTTTGCAGCCTCTCAAATTGGTTTAAATGCTGTCGCAATTCTTGGTGGTATTTTAGGTGAAGGGGCATTTCGTCCTTATATTTTAGAATTTGTTACTCGCTTCTATTCTGGCCCTTGGGCTGAAAGTATCAGCTTTACGCTTTCTTTCACTTTAGTGACATCATTATTTATTTTATTTGCCGATTTAATGCCAAAACGCTTAGCAATGATTGCACCTGAAAAAATTGCTGTTGCGGTTATTGATCCAATTCAAATCTTTATTAAAGTTTGCAAACCCCTTGCTTGGTTAATCAATATGATTGCCAATATGCTATTCCGCTTATTTAAAGTGAATACCACACGTGATGACAATATTACTTTTGATGATATTTCAGCAGTAATGGACGCAGGTGCTCAAGCAGGCGTATTACAAAAACAAGAACATCACTTCATTGAAAACGTATTTGAACTTGAAGAGCGTAACGTCCCTTCAAGTATGACTACACGTGAAAACGTCGTTTTCTTTACATTAAAAGAATCTGAAGAAAGTATTCGTCAAAAACTTGCTGAATTTCCCTATTCTAAATTTTTAGTATGTAGTGAAAACATCGATGATGTGATTGGTTATGTAGATGCAAAAGATATTCTTGTTCGTATCCTCAATAATCAATCTTTATTACAACTGAACGAAAATACCATTCGTAATGTTCTCACTATTCCAGACACTTTAACGCTATCAGAATTACTTGACCGTTTCCGCTCAAGTAAAGAAAAGTTTGCTGTAGTGATTAATGAATATGCACTTGTTGTAGGTGTTATTACACTTTCCGACATTATGATTACCGTAATGGGCGATTGGGTTACACCAATTGAAGCCGAACAGCAAATTATTAAACGTGATGAAAACTCATGGTTAATTGATGGGAGCACACCCATTGAAGACATTAAACATGCACTTGAAATTGATGAAATGCCAGATGATGAAAACTATGAAACGCTTGCTGGCTTTATGATGTATAGCTTACGAAAAATTCCTCGCCCTGCCGATTTTGTATCTTATGCAGGTTTCAAATTTGAAGTTGTAGATGTAGATCACTTTAAAATTGACCAACTATTGGTAACGCGTTTAAACGAAAATCCAGAGCCAACTTTAGAAGAATCAGATTAATCTGATTCTTCTTTTTTCAGAATTAAACAATTTAAACTTTATCTTTGCAAATCCATTCTAAAAATTAAATTCAGCAATAAATACTGTATATCACTTTTTAAATTACATTCTATTACTTTTATTTACACCTACTCACACTTTATATTCCAATTTACTTCATCTTTTCTTTTTAATGACCCTCAACTCTTTGCCCTATAAGCAACACACCAAAAAATACCCAAAAAATCACATTACAAAAAGTAAATATAAAACCAATCACCATTTTACTTATGCTTTATGACGAACAAATAACAAAATTTTTACCAACAATATAATTCAAAGGATTGAAAATAATGCTAACCATACTTGGGCTAAGTATGATTATGTGCTTCATGTACTTAATCATGTCTAGACGCCTAACTCCACTTGTTGCCCTTACATTAATTCCCGTTTTATTTGCACTAATTGCATACGGTTTAAGCTTTTTTGTTGATGGACTAGATAATATCCAAATCAATGAAATTGGTGAAATGATGCTAGAAGGCGTCAAAAAACTTGCACCAACAGGTGTCATGTTACTTTTTGCGATTCTATATTTTGCAATCATGATTGACACAGGTTTATTTGACCCTTCTGTAAAATGGATTTTACGCCTTGTAAAAGGTGATCCATTAAAAGTGGTCATGGGTACCATTACCTTAACCTTAATAGTGTCTTTAGATGGCGATGGTTCTACCACCTACATGATCTGTGTCGCTGCCATGCTACCTTTATATAAGCGCTTAGGTATGAGTCCACTTATCATGGCATGTTTAATGATGCTTGCCAGCGGTATTATGAATTTAACACCTTGGGGTGGCCCTACTGCTCGTGCAGCAAGTGCACTACATGTAGACCCAAGTGATGTCTTTGTTCCAATGATTCTGCCAATGATTTGTTCAATTTTCTGGCTATATTTCGTTGGTTTCATGTATGGTCGTATGGAGCGTAAACGCTTAGGTATTGTTGAATTAGATGTTAGTCATGGTGACTCTATTCGTATTTCAACTAACCCTGAAGCAAACCGTGCACATTTACGTTGGTTCAATACTCTATTAACTGTTGCACTAATGGCATCATTAATTTATGGCATTTTACCAATGTCTATTCTGTTCATGATTGCACTCAGTATTGCACTTGTTGTGAACTATAAAGACATCGACATGCAAAAAGCTCTCATTGCTAACCATGCTGGTAGTGCATTAAATGTTGTAGGTATTATTTTTGCTGCAGGTATTTTTACTGGTATTTTAGCAGGCACAGGTATGGTCGATGCCATGTCTAAGGAATTAGTCGCAATTATTCCAGATAGCATGGGACCATTCCTAGCTCCAATTACTGCCATTATTAGTATGCCACTAACCTTCTTTATGTCGAATGATGCATTTTACTATGGCGTACTCCCTGTTCTTGCAGAAGCAGCGATTCATTATGGTATTAGTCCTGTAGAAATGGCTCGTGCTTCTATTGTAGGACAACCTGTACACCTATTATCACCTCTTGTTCCATCCACTTACTTACTTGTTGGCTTAGCAGGAATTGAGTTTGGTGCACATCAAAAGTTCACCATTAAATGGGCAATTATTACTTGTTTAGTTATGCTTGCTGCTGCACTTATATTTGGTGTATTCCCACTATATTCAACACTTGGTTAATACATTGAACATAAAAAAAGCACCCTCAGGTGCTTTTTTTATTACTATTCAACGCAGCAAAATTATTTACTTAACAAAGCATCTAAAACTGCTTGGTAGTGAATTGTAATATCATCTTCTAAAATTGTATAAGCATTGTCGAACTGAACCATTGGCCAGCCTTCTTTCCAAAATGGGAAAATATTGTGCAAATCGTGAGTCACAATTGCATCTTCACGCACAATAGCTTGAGCAACTTGCGACAACACTTGTGCTGTTTCCGCACCATCAATTGCTAAATAGTCAATTCCACGTACTTTCAAAATACGAATACGGTCTTTTTTATAACGAATTTTTTTCGCCTGACCTTCGTTTAAACCTAAAGCCAAAGTTACCGCTTCAACAAAACGTTCTTCAAATGCTGTATGTAATGCTACAAGCGCTTGTTTATGTGCTTCTTGACGACCTGCTTTACCGCCATTACGAATAATCTCTTTTGCTTCTGTATTGAGCTCATCGTTTTTCATGGATTGTAAAATATCTACAATTTCGATATCGCTTAAAGATTCAGGAGATTGGTCAGTCATGAAATGCCTTTGGACTAATAAATAGATAAAGTCGTATTTTCGCATAAATCATCATGGAAATATATCTTCAAACCGATACCGTATCTTTTCATTTAATTTTACCAATAAAAAACCACCGTAAATACGGTGGCTTTTTTGATTGAAGATTAAAATAATCTAAAATTTATAGAACTTCGACAACCACTTTACCAATATGCTCACCAGTATCCATACATGCATGTGCATCTTGAATTTGATCGAACTTAAATGTTTTATAAATCATTGGTAAGCATTCGCCTTTTGCCCAAAGTGGTGCAACATGTTGTTTTAAACCTTGAGCAATTTCAGCTTTTTCTTCGGTATTACGTGCACGCATTGTTGAACCTGTAATGGTCAAGCGCTTCATCATAATTTGCCCAAGCTTCACATCTTTAGCTTTTGCACCGCCTAAAAATGCAATATAAACCAAGCGACCATCACGGCGTAAAAGGTTTAAATTTTGTGCTAAATATGGTGCACCTACAATATCTAAAATAACATCAACACCATGCTCATTATTTGCTTCATTAATCACTTGCTCAAAATCTTGAGTTTTGTAGTTAATGGCTGTAGTGATTTCTGAAAGTACTTTTACTTTTTCGTCCGAACCCACAGTTGCAAATGTTTTCATACCTAAGGCATTACATAGCATAAGTGCCGTTGTACCAATACCACTTGTACCACCATGAATAAGCACAGTCTCACCTGCTTTGGCTTTACCCATTTGGAATACATTCGCCCAAACTGTAAAAAAGGTTTCAGGAATGGCAGCTGCTTGAACATAACTTACATTGTCGGGAATGTTTAAAGTTTGGCTTTCGGGTACAACACAATATTCTGCATAACCACCACCATTTGTCAGACCACAAACTTTATCACCCACTTTAAATAAAGTGACATTAGCACCAACGGCAACAATTTCACCAGCCACTTCTAACCCAGGTACAGGTGTAACGCCTTTCGGCATTGGATATAAACCTTGACGTTGTAAAATATCAGGACGATTAATACCAAAAGCATGAACTTTAACAAGTACTTCATCTGCTTTAACTGTTGGAATTGCTACAGTTTCGTAGGCTAGTTTATCTACACCGCCTGGTTCTGTAATAATGACTTGTTGCATGCTTGCTTGAGACATATTCTTTCCCTAATTCACTTATTTCATTCGTTCATCTAACGCTATTTGAACATAGATATATATTCAAATGAAGTCTATTCTCACTATGGTCTAGCACTTATTATTTTGACCACTTTAAACATTGCACAGCACTTTAAAATTAATGAGATATCTTTTGTGAATTTTCACAAGAAGCTTTCATTTTTTCATGTTCATTTGGCGGCATGGGTGCTGTCATCATCGACCTATATTGCATACATTCTAGTGTTTCTACATTTTGTTCTTTCTGTACTACGGTGGCGCATGAAGCTAAGCCTATACAACTTCCAACAATTAAATATTTCATTCGTATATCACGTTCAGAATAGTTTTAACCCCATTATGAACCACCATGAATAGATCTTTTGTTGCTTAAATTTTACAATTTGCTTTTATCAATAAAATTAAATAAAAACTTTCGTACCAAAGGTAAAACCACCAAAATGAGTGGAAATGCCAATAACCATGACATGACCCAAGCATGCATCCATATTGATAAAAAATTATCTGGCAAGCCAATGTTTCGAATCATGTTGTAGCATGAAATTGCGCCACTCATAATACCTGAAAGTATTAATGGCATAAGCCATGTCATGTGTTTGGGGTGAAATTTTGGGAGATTATTTGTCATATTTAACCTATTCAGTGGGTTTGTTCGGCAGTCTTAATGGTTTGCTTCATGCTTTGCATAAATTCAATAAATTGCGGTAAAAATGCTTTAAAAAGTGGATGTTGTTTATTTTCCAATAGCGTTTCACCAAATAGCTTTAGCCCTAGCGCAAATGCTTTGGCTTTTTCATCTTCTAGCAAATTACCTTTTTGAATATGTTCTAAAACTTTGAACAAATCGTCATGGTTATAGGCTGTAAATTGCAATGCTTCTGTATAGGTAGATGGATTACCTTGTGCATCTTCAATGTGTTTTACGGTAATTTCATATTTGTGCTGTTTCATCATTCCTCCTATAAATCTGCAATATCTTTTGCAGATTTTTCAATAATTTTTGCTATTTTTGCAATTTGATTAGCATTCAAATCTGTATGCAAAATTTTGGTTTTTAATGATGCTTTTATTTGATCCATTGCATTTTTAATAGCAATGAATTGCTCATTGTTTTGAATTTGATTTCGGGTATTTAAACGCAACAGTATTTTTTCTATGTTTGGTTTTTGCGCTTGTAGGTGTTCTATACCTTTTGAGTTGATGTGATATTGCTTTCGATCATCTTCTCTTAAATGAACTTCTGTATAGCCTTGTTCTTCTAAGTAGTTAATGGTTGGGAAAATTGTGCCTGTGCTTGGTTTGTAGTTCCCACCCACAAGTGTAGAAATGTCTTTGATGATGTCGTAGCTGTATTTTGGCTGTTGTGAAATGAAGTGTAGAACCAATAGTTTCATTTCACCTGTTTCAAACAAGCGTTTTCTAGGTTTTTCTATTGATTCGATCAATGAGGTTTTAGGCATAGTAAGATATATCTTAAATTAATTAAGATGTATCTTATCACACAAATTTTATTTTTTTAATTCTAATTTTATTTGGCGATTCAATAATAATATTAACTACCTCTTTAAGTGTGCAATTTTCATTGAACCAAAATTTCAATTTTTTACTTTTAATAGGTCTTATCCTAACTGAACCATTTTTATTAGCGCACCGATCTATTTTAGCTATTTCAAGCGGTTCAATATTATCACCGACATATATACCAATTTCACTTTCATGATTTCCTAAGGCTTTGTTGCACAAACCTAGCATGGAAGGCTTATTCAGCAATATAATTTCAAAATGAATAAACCTGCCCCTAAAATCTATCGTACAACCAATTGGTCATCCTATAATCGAGCCTTAATCAACCGGGGTAATATTTCCATTTGGTTTGATCCAAAGACCCAGTGGTATGCACAATCACAAGGCAAGCAAGGTCGAAATCAGACCTACTCCGATACAGCGATTCAATGCTGCTTAATGATCAAATCTCTATTTCGACTCTCTTTACGTATGGTCACAGGTTTTGTTCAAAGTCTGATTAAACTCTCTGGATTAGATTGGACAGCGCCGGATTACACTACGCTTTGCAGAAGACAAAAACATATTGATATTGCGATTAGCTATGAAAAAAGTAGTGATGGTCTGCATCTACTCGTAGACTCTACTGGTTTGAAGTTTCTAGGTGAAGGTGAATGGAAATGCAAGAAACATGGGGCTGAATATCGTCGTCAATGGCGTAAGCTGCATATTGCTATAGATGCTAAAACTCTTCAAATACGTGCTGTACAGCTCACTACAAATGATGTTGGTGATTCTCAAGTACTTGAAGATTTACTTTCTCAAATTCCCTTGGATGAGAAAATTGATTCTGTTTATACAGATGGTGCTTATGACACAAAGCATTGCCGACAAGTCATTTTAGATCGAGATGCACATGCGATCATTCCACCGAGGAAAAATGCAAAGCCTTGGAAAGATCAGCAAGCGAGGTCTATCGAGCGGAACGAGTTATTAAAGACAGTCAAACGTCTAGGTAGATCGCTTTGGAAAAAGTGGTCTGGTTATCACCGTCGGAGTTTGGTTGAAACGAAGATGCATTGCATCAAATTATTAGGCGATAAATTAACAGCAAGGAGTTTTCCTAGTCAGGTGAATGAGATCCACGCACGCATGGCAGTCTTGAATAAATTCACAGAATTAGGTCGTCCTCATACCCAAGTTGTCTCTTAAATTTGGCTCACCTAGGGGAGCTCAGCCTTTCAAGCCTTTATGCAACAAAGCC